>CAMBEO010000014.1 GCA_945865725.1 Thermoflexus hugenholtzii JAD2
CTCTCTGGCGTCATCCGTTCCTCCGCCACGGGAGGGGGGACGATCACGATCACCGGGCACGACATGCGCTTCGAGCCGAAGGTCATCACCGCCGTCGTTGGTCGCCCGCTCACGATCACGTTCAAGAACGCGGGCCTCGTCGAACACGATCTCAACGTCGAAGGCCTGGAGGCGTCCGATGCCCGAGCGCGCAATGCATCAAAGAGCCACGCGCACCCCGGCGCCGTGAGTGAACTCCACGTCTCCGCCGATCCCGGCGGAACCGCGACCCTGACCCTCACCCCGACCTCGACCGGCACGTTCACCGTTTGGTGCTCCGTCGCCGGTCACAAGGAGGCGGGCATGGTGGCGCTGCTGACGATCACGCCGTCATAGTTGGCCTGCCTTCGTTGTCCGCGAAACGCCCCCCGGCCTGAAAACTCTCACGGGAGGAGCGGGGGAGTTCCGACTGCACCGCCGCTGTCGCCAAAGAGAAAGGAACCTATTCGATGCCCCGCGCGATCCTCTCCGTGCCCGAGATCTCGTGTGCCCACTGCGCGTCGTCGATCGTCGCCGCCCTCGAACCAGAAGACGGGGTCACAAGCGTGTCGGTCAACGTCGATGCACGGCAGGTGCACCTCGACTTCCACGAGGCGACAATCTCGCTGGAACGCGTGAAGGAGATCCTCCTCGCCGAGGAGTTCCCGGTCGAGGCCGTCGAGATGGTGGCCGGGTAAGCGTCGATCGCGGGTCACCGGAGTCGGGCCAGCGTCGCGGCGGGGGGCGCGGGACACCGTGCTACCCTCCGTCGCCGTTGAGCAGGCGCGTCGATCGCGACCAGGTGCCCGGCGAGCGAGGGAGGGAACGTGACCGAAGCCGCCGGCCAACCACGTGCCGATAGCGTCCATGCCCAGTTGAAGCCGAGCGTCCACGTGCCGTGGGAGCCCACGCGCACGATGCCGACGATCCGCATAACGAACGTCAAGGCGATCTGCACCGCGCCCGACGGGATCCGCCTCGTCGTCGTCAAGGTCGAGACCTCGGACCCGGGCCTGTACGGGTGGGGGTGCGCCACGTTCACGCAGCGGCCCCTTGCCGTGGTCTCCGCGATCGAGGACTACCTGAAGCCGCTCGTCGTCGGGCGCGACCCGAACGACATCGAGGACATCTGGCAGACCTCGTTCACCAGTGGCTACTGGCGTAGCGGGCCGATCATGTTCAACGCCATGAGCGGTGTCGACCAGGCGCTCTGGGACATCAAGGGCAAGCGGGCGGGCATGCCGCTCTACGAGCTGTTCGGCGGGAAGTCGCGGCAGGCGGTCTCGCTCTACGCGCACGCCTCCGGGCGGGACATCCCCGAGCTCGAGGACCGGATTCAGTCCTACGTCGAGAAGGGCTACCGCTACGTGCGGTGCCAGGTCGCCGTCCCGGGGATGTCGATGTACGGCACCCGGTCAGCGAGCGGCGACGACGCCGTCGCGATCGACCCGACGGCACCGCCGCGCCTCAACCGGTCGCGCCCGTCGTTCGAGCCCACGCCGTACTGCCGGTTGATCCCGAAGATGTTCGAGCGGGTGCGCGGCACCTTCGGCGACGACCTCGAACTCTGCCACGACGTCCACGAGAACATCCCGCCCATCCAGGCGGTGCAACTCGCGAAGGATGTCGAGCCGTATCACCTCTTCTTCCTCGAGGACGCCCTCGCGCCGGAAGACATCGACTACTTCCGCATCATCCGCCAGCAGACGAGCACGCCCCTCGCGATGGGCGAACTCTTCGTCAACGTGAACGAGTACGTGCCGCTCGTGCGGGACCGGCTCATCGACTTCATGCGGGTCCACATCTCGGACATCGGTGGCCTGACGCCGGCACGCAAGTTGGCGGCGTTCTGCGAGTTCTTCGCGGTACGGAGCGCCTGGCATGGCCCGGGAGACGTCTCGCCGATCGGCCACGCCGCCAACACGCACCTCGACATGTCGATCTGGAACTTCGGTATCCAGGAGCAGACCGTGTTCGGCGAACGGACGCGCGAGGTGTTCCAGGGCGTGCCCGAGATCCACGACGGTTGCTTCTGGCTCAACGAGAAGCCCGGCCTGGGTATCGAAGTTGACGAGGAACAGGCCAAGAAGTACCCGTTCCCCGAGCATCCCCTCAACGGCGCGTGGCCGCCACGGCGTCGCCTCGACGGTACGACGATCCGGCCATAGTTCGTTCCCCCCTCCCCCCGTGAAAGCTTTTACGCTAGCCGGGAGGCAGGGGTGGTGCGACCCTCTCCCGCCGCAGCGTGGGAGTTTTCAACCGCGTACGCGGATAACGATGGTGGGGGCGTCTTTCTCTGCCTCTCCCCCCGTGAGAGCCTTTACGCAAGCCAAGGTGTGGGGGCGCCCGTCAGGGGAGCGCCCTCACCGGGCCCTCGGTGTCGGCCCTGCAGGCGCGAAGCAGTCGCGCAACGCGATCAACGCGAAGATGCCGATCGCCGCGCCGAACCAGACCGTGCAGAGGCGGATGATGAGCGTCGCCGCTCCGGCGACCTCGTGCGATACCGCCCCGATAAGGACGGCGGCAATCGTGGCATCGGCAGCGCCGGCACCGCCAGGCATCAACGAGATGGCACCGGCAAGCGTGCCGGCATTCAGTGCCACCAGCGCATAGCCCATGAGCGACCAGTCGGCGGGCAGGCCGAAGGCGATCAGGGCGTACCAGAGGGCGACGCTTTCGGCGCCCCACGACAGGATCCCCGAACCGACCGCCAAGGCGAGGCTCCGAACGTCGAAAATCGACGCGGCGCCGACGATGACATCGCGGAACCGGTGTTCGAGGCGGTCAACGAGACGCCTGACGACCGGGATGGCGACCACCCGCGCCTCGATCGGGCGGGCCCACCCGGGCACCGTCCACGAGGCACTGCCGACGACCGCAAGCACCGCGCACCCGCCGACCGCACCGGCAACCGCCAGTGCTACCGGTGCCCACGAGTCCCAGATGATCGTCAGGCCCCACCCGGTCAGGATGATGATCGCGAAGCCGTCGGTTGCACGTTCGGCGATGCTGATGGGCGCCGCGCGCCACGCCGGCACGCCCGTGCGCTTGCTCAGGAACCACGCCTTGAGCAGTTCGCCTGACTTGCCGGGCGTCACCGTCAGCGCGAACCCCGCAATAAAGATGACGGCACTCTCGCGGACGGTCGGGCGCGATCCGACGCGGTGGCAGTAGTAGTGCCACTTGACCCAGCGGATCGAGGCGTTCACGACCGTCAGGCCGACCGCGATGGGGAGCGCGTCCCACGAGAACGTGCGGAACGCATCGGCAAGGCGTTGCCAGTCGCTCCAGGCGCCGACGGCGACCGCGACGGCCAAGGCGAGCAGCGCCGACCATGCGATCTGGCGCCAGACGCCCGCTAGAGATTGGCTTCCCGGGCTCCCAGGGGATTTCGGCGCCGGGTCGTCGCCGTCGGGGACGTTCGCCGGGGACGTCACGCCGCGGGACACGCGGCCGAGGGGGCGCCCACCTAGAGCGCTCCCTCCTTCGCCTCGATCTGGAGCCACGACGCCACCACGAAGAGGACGGTGTACACGGCGGTCCACTCTGCGACCAAGGGGTCGCCGGCACGGTCTTGCGCAACCGACATCGCCGTGCCGAAGATGAGCGACGTGACCACGAGCAGGGCGCTCAATCCGCCGCGCTCGACGTGCATGCACCAGCGGCGGATGGCAACCGTGAACGCCGAGAGCATGCCGATGACGAGCCACCAGAGGTGGCGCTCGGCGGTCCATCCGAAGACCTCGAGCACCGCCACCGCGCCAAAGACGACGAGGAACCCGAACATCACGTCCCGATGCAGCGTGTTGCCCTCGATGACCTCCCCAAGGGAGTTCTCGGTCTTCGTGTCGCTGACGATCCGGAAGAGCTTGATCGCCCGCAAGATCCGCAGGCCCTGGAGGAAGACGACCCACGGGGGAAGCTCACCCTCGCCCATGAGGCCCAGGTAGCCCGCCAACACGGCGAAGAACGGGAGGATGGCGATCAGGTCGATGATGCCCCAGAAGCCGAGGATGTAGTCGCGGGCCCGCTTCTCGTACCGGACATTCAGGGCGTAGTCGATCGTGAAGAGCGCGGCGACGATCCCCTCGAAGATGACGAACCCGAAATGGATCCCGTCCTCGGCCTCGATCGGCATCGCGAACCACGGGTCGCGCGTCACCTCGGCGGCGGCGGTCTCCTCCTCCGCGGTCGGGGTGGCCGTCGGTTCGGCGGTCGGTTGGGGCGTGACGGTCGGCAGCTCGGAGACCCCGGTGCCCATCGCCCGGGACCGTGAAATCTCTTCCTGGATCAGGGATCGAACCTGGACGAGCAGTTCCGGCGTCGCCGTCGGCTCCACTTCCTCGGTCGGCGTCGCTTCCACCCCGTCGGAGAACGTCCGGAACTCCGGCGCCCCTTCGACGACGAGGAGGAGGAGCGAGAAGACGACAAGCCATGAGATGACGAAGGCATGCGTGGCGGCGGTAAGCGACCCGTCATGCGAGTACCCATGGTCGAGGTACGTCCGGATGCGCCGGATCAGCGGCACGCGGGGGGCGGCGGGGGGCGCCGCGCGGACCGGGGCGGGGGCTACCGGTGTACTGCTCGCAGCCGCATCGACGGGCTTTGGCACGGGCGGCGCCCCGGCGGGCCTCGGCTCGGCCAGGTGTTCGTCAGGCTTCGCTTCCGCTTGCGCGACGGCGGGCTTCGGCTCGGCCGGAGCGTCGGCGGGCTTCGCCTCGGCCAGAGCATCAGCGGGCTTCGCCTCGGCCTGAACGTCTCCGGGCTTGGCTTCGGGTTGCGCGTTAGGAGAGGTCGAGTCCATGGGATTCATCTCGCTTCGCCCCTCCGTAGACGTCGCTCCGGTCAGGTTCGTCCGCTGATCGCCACCGCGGGCGGGGGAGGAGGGCATGGCACCCGCGACCGCGGGGGCGGGAGGAGGGGCAGGCGGCGGGGTCACGACTGGTGCGCCCGGCGGTGGAGGGGGCGTCCCGGGCACTGGGGTCAGCGGCGCGACCGTCGCCGGCTCGCCACTCGACGGCGTGCCAGGCGCCGCTCCGGACGCGGCGTCGCCGCGTCCGGCTTCCGGAGCGGAGGCCTCGAGACGCTGCCAGCGAGGGGGTTCCACGCGTCCTACTCCGCCTTCCGATACCGCATGCGGCTCCACCGCCACTGAGACACGTCGCCCGGGGTGTCCGGCGTCAACCGGTACTGCCCCGGATCGCCACCTTCGCGGCCACCTTGCGGCCGGTCGGGATGACGATGGCCGAGTCGCGCGGGCCAATCATGTAGTCGTCCGGCGGGTTGATCCGCACCTGTCGCTGGCCCCGGGCCTCGGCGAGGACGTCCTGGCCGCTCTCGGCCAACATGCGCTCGATGAAGCCGCTCACCCACCCGGTCCCCGTGCCCATGACGTCATTGACGGACAAGCTTTCGGGGTCGCTGATGATCCCGATGACCAGTTCGGAGCGCGCCGACCGGAACCAGGCGCGTGCCTCCCGGAGCGGCTTGCTCCACAGTTCGCTCGGCACGACCTCCTTGCGGACGGCCTGCGGGCTGCCGGCGCCGAAAAGCTGGCGGGCGGCGGCGCCGAGTCCCGGCGCACGAGAGACCGCCACGATATAGAAGGGCTGCCGGGTGTCGCGGATCTCGATCTCGTTCGCACCGGCATTCTTGATGTAGGTGCCGCGATCAGGCTTGATGACCTCGGCGACGATCGTGCCGTCCTTGTTCAGCTCGCGCGTCGCGATGATGTAGCGGAAGGTCCGGTCATCAGCGCCTGCGAGGGGTCCTGCCACCTCGTCGGCAACGATGATGATCGCCTTGGCCCCGGAGGCCCCAGCGGTCTGAAGGACTTCCTTCTCCGCCGGCGAACCGGGCACATGAAGGAACGTCGGCGCACTCCGGACATGGCCCATCTGGTCCTTGTCGGAAAGGGCCTCCTTGAGGGCGTCCAGCTCCTTGCCGATCGCTTCGGGGTCCCCGATATTGACGAACACGATCGGCGCAGACACGCCAGCGGTCGCAATGACCGCGCGCGCGATCGCAGGCACGCCCCGGTGCCATCCGAGGACCAGGAAGTGATCGGTCCAGGCCCGTGGTTCGCGCTGAAGAAATCGCTGGTCCATGGTGCCGATGCCCCCACGAAGAGCGCGCCGAACGGACGCGTCGCGTTGGCCATTCTACGGTGAAGGCGGAACCCGTAAGCCGACTGGCATGACCGATCGGCTGCGACGCGACGGGCGGGCGCTATCATAGCGCCCACCTGCCGGGCCCAAGGCCTGGCATTCGGAGGGGGCCATGCAGGTCGCACAGATGCCAGCCGTCCCACGCGGGCCGTCGTGGGTACGGGCGTTCCTCGGCCTCCTCGGGATCGGGCGCGAGACGGTCGTCGCGGCGCCGGCGGCCAGGCCGGGGGTCAAGGTCGCAGTCGTGCCGGTCGTGCCGACCGGGATAAGCGGTGCGCTTCTGCAGGCCCGGGCAGCGCTCTCCGGCGCCGGCGAAAGCGCCTCATCGGTCTGGAACCTCGCCAACGACAACCGGCTCGCACGCTACGTGATGCTGATCGTGATCTTCACCGTCGGTCTCGGGGTCATCGTCTACACGGTGGAGCACGTGGTCGCACCAAGCGGCACGAGTGCCGAAGGCGAGGCGATCCAGATCACGACGCTCGAACGGGGCCTGTGGTGGTCGATTGTCACGATGACGACCGTGGGCTACGGCGACCTCGTCCCCAAGACGACCCCCGGACGGATCATCGGCTTCTTGACCATGCTCAGTGGCATGGCCCTGACCTCGCTCGTCACCGCCGCGTTCTCGTCGCTGCTCGTCGCCCAGCAGTTGCAGGCCGCGAGCGGCCACGAGGCGATCACGGACTCGGACCACACCATCATCGCGGGCTGGAACGACCGGACGGAAGCGGTGATCGGCGGCCTGATCGCCTCGACGGCCGGGGGCAAGCCCGTGATCGTGCTGGTGAACTTGCTCGACGCCGAAAAGCTCTCGGAACTCAAGTACAAGTACCGCCGGATCAACTTGCGGTTCGTGCGCGGCGACGCCACGAGTGAACAGGCGCTTGAACGAGCGGGGGCCCACAAGGCCGCGAACTGCATCGTGATGGCCGACACGCAGCAGGCACCGGGTGGCGAGGACTTGCGCTCGACCGTGGTCGTGCTGACCGTCGACAAGATGAACGCGGACATCAAGATCACCGCCGAGCTGATGCTGTCCGAGAACGAGGCAGACATCCGTCGCGTCGGTGTCGACGACATCGTCCTCGCCGGGCAGGACACGGGGTTCTTCGTCTCGGCGGGTGCCCTCTCTCCCGGCCTCGGCAATGCCGCCCGCGAGATGTTGAAGGCGTCGGGTGGTGCCGAGATCCGGCGCATCGAGTTCCCGCGCACGATGCGCGGACTGTCCTACGAGGAAGTGTTCAGCCTCTACCGGGAACAGAACGTCCTCATCGTCGGAGTCATCTCGGAACGCATCAACGTCTCGCTCGACGACCTCCTGGGTTCCGGGACAGGTTGGGTCACCGGTCTGATCAAGCGCCTGATGGCGGAGGCAAGCCAGGAGATCCTCGGGCAAGACCAGGACAAGATCCAGATCTTGTGGGACCCGGGCGACGACTACACGATCGGTACGACCGACGCCGCCCTCGTCATCGCGCAGCCATTGACCGTCACGTAGGATGAAGGCACGCGGCACTGGCGGGCGCCAGAGCCGCGACGAAGCCCAGTCGCACTGGAGGACGAGATGATCGCCGTCGCAGCCCCCGTGGTCGTCGCGAAGAACGGCCTCAAGATGGGGCCCCACCTCGCTGACAACTTCGAGTACTCCAAGATCGAGGAGTTCTCGAAGGACATGGGCCCGGTCATGGCCGACTGGGTCGCCCGTGGCAAGAAGGCGAACATGCTCGCCGAGCTGACCGACGAGGAGGTCGCCCAGATCTTCTTCGGCGGCGAGTACTTCCACTACGAGCCAGGCGACGTGATCATCCCGTGGATGGACACGAAGGACAGCATGTTCGTCCTCCTCGCCGAGGGGCGCGTCCGGATCATCACCCCGATCATCCTGCCGCCACCGGTCGGTGACTGGCTCTCGGGCGAGAAGAGCCTGCTGGAGTTGCCCGCACCCCAGGTCGTCGGCCACTTCAACCTGCTGTCGAGTACCGTGCGGTCGGCGACCGTCGAGGCCATCGTCCCGATGGACGCGATCGAGGTCCAGAAGGCGTACCTCGACAAGCTGACGAAGGTGAACCTGCACGTCGGGGCCACGCTGTTCAAGAACATCGGCAAGGCGCTGCAGGGGCAGTTGCGCTTCACGAACAACGACGTGCAGAACCTGACGGTCGCCGTGGCACTCGCGTCGCGCGCCCTGCGCAAGGGCTAGCCGACGCCGGTCCGGGCCGTGTTGGACCATCGGGTCACGTGCCCGGCCATGGGTCGTGCACGTGATGGGCGGCGACGGCGCGTCCGCAACGCTTGCGGGGATGATGGGCCGTATCGACGCTTCCACCGGCGCGCCATGGGTGCGGCGCCGATGGGAGCGGGAAGCATCCACGCTCATCGCGGCGGAGTGAACCTACGCGCCGCGCCGACGTTAGTTCGAAAGTCAGCGCGACACCACGGCGGCGGAGCGGGCAAGGATGCTCGCGGACCCAGTACGCAAGCCCGGTCAGTCGGCTCGACACGGCCGAGGCGGTCGTCGTGACGGTGACGGACGGGCGCGCACCCGGTACTCGCGGCAGGCAGTCGGTGCGACACCGCGGCGGCAGCGCAGGCACGGATGCCGACGCGCCCAAGCGAGCGGCCGCCGCCCCCAAGTGGTCCGCCCCCTTACGTGCCGGTGGGTCGGCCGGGTGCCAGGCGCAGGAAGTCGAAGTCGCACCCGTCCGGAGATTGTAGCACGTGCCGCTCATACAACGAGCGGTAGCCGCGCTCGAACCGCGGCGCTGGCGCCGACCACGCCGCGCGCCGGGAAGCCATCTCCGCGTCGGTCACGTCCAGGTGCAATCGCCGCGCGTCGACATCAAGCTCGATCCAGTCACCGTCGCGCACGAGGGCAAGCGGGCCACCGATCGTGCTCTCGGGCGCGACGTGCAGGACGACCGTGCCGTACGACGTCCCGCTCATGCGCGCGTCCGAGATCCGCACCATGTCCCGCACGCCCTCCCGCAGGAGCTTGGCCGGGATGGGCATGAAGCCGACCTCGGGCATCCCGGGCGCGCCGACCGGTCCGGCGCCCTGGAGCACCAGGACCGAGTCCGCGGTCACCGGCAGGTCAGGGTGGTCGATCCGTGCGCGCAGGTCATCGATGCTGCAGAAGGTGACCGCCTGACCCCGGTGCTGGCGCAGCCGCGGCGAGGCGGCGACGTGCTTGATGACGGCGCCGTCCGGGCAGATGTTCCCGCGCAAGATCGCGAGGCCTCCCTCGGGAGACAGCGGCTCGCCGAGGGACGCCACGACGTCCCGGCGGCGCGAGGCGCGAAAGCGGGCGAGGTTCTCCCCGACCGTGGCGCCGCTGACCGTGACTGCCTCATGGCGCAGGAGCGGTGCAAGCTCGTGCATGACCGCCGGGACGCCGCCGGCATCGAACAGCTCCTCCATATGGAAGTCGCCCGACGGCTTGAGGTTCACGAGCCACGGGGTCTCCCGCGAGATCTGGTCGAACCGGTCCAGCGGCAGGCGAAGCCCGAGGCGGCCGGCGATGGCAACAAGGTGGACGACGGCATTTGTCGACCCGCCGATCGCCATGAGGACGCGGATCGCATTCTCGAACGCCGCCTCGGTCATGACCTGGGACGGGCGCAGGCCCGCACGCGCGAGGCGCACCGCCTGCCTCCCGCTCAGCTCGGCGAACTGCAGGCGTCGGCTGTCGGGGGCAGGGATCGCGGCGTTGCCCGGCAAGGCCATGCCGAGGGCCTCGGCCATGCTTGCCATCGTGGACGCGGTCCCCATCACCATGCACGACCCGGCCGAACGGCAGATCGCGTCCTCGATGGCCGAGTACTCCTCCGCGTCGATCGTCCCCGCTCGCAGCTCGGCGGTCGCGCGCCCGCAATCGGTGCAGGCGCCAAGGTCGCGCCCATCGTGCCGGCCGTTCAACATCGGCCCGCCGGAGATCATGATCGCGGGGACGTCGGCCGACGCCGCGCCCATCAGCGCGGCCGGTGTCGTCTTGTCGCACGCGGCAAGGAGCACCACCGCGTCCATCGGCTGCGCCCGGATCATCTCCTCGGTGTCCATCGCCATCAGGTTCCGGAACAGCATCGAGGTCGGCTGCACGTGGACCTCCCCAAGGGAGATCGTCGGGAACTCCAAGGGCAGGCCGCCCTCCTGCCAGACGCCGCGCTTGACCGCCTCCGCAACCTGGCGGAAGTGGGCGTTGCAGTTGTTGAACTCCGACCAGGTCTGCGCGATGCCGATGACCGGCTTCGCGAGGTCATCCTGGGTGAAGCCCATCGCCTTGGTGAACGCGCGCGCGGTGAAGCCCGACGGTGTGCCCCGTTCGCCGAAGAACCGTGCGCTGCGCCCGGGTGGCGGTGCGCCACCGGCAAGGATGTCCGGGGGGGTGCCGGCGTCGGACGACCCGATAGGCGGGCTTGGATGCACGCCCTCCGCGCCGAGCGGCGCGTCACCGCGACCGGGATCGCGCGGGTCGTTTCCCGCCGGCGGCGGGCCATAGAAAATGCTCATCGTCGCGATCCCTCCGCCGTTCCCGACCCGCCGCGTCACGCCTGCTGCCGGATCTCGACGGTCGTGGTCGGCTTCCACCGGCGCCGGAACGACGGGCGCATCACCGCCTCAGGCGACTGTATCGTCAGGCCCCCGTCGACCATGAGGGTCGCGCCGGTCACCCACTTCGCCTCGTCGGACGCGAGGTACAGGGCGGCGCTCGCGATGTCCTCCGGGGTACCGATCTCGCCAAGCGGGTAGCAGTCGAGGTTTCCCGCCCATTCGGCCGCGTCGGCCTGGTTGCGCGGCCGGGTCACGTCGTTGAGGACCAGGCCGGGGCAGATGGCGTTCGCGCGGATCCCGTGCGGCCCGTAGTCGAGGGCGAGGTTTCGGGTGAGGCCAAGGACGCCGGCCTTGCCCGCCGAGTACCCGCCGAAGTGCGGGTTCGTGACGACCCCGTTCGCCGACGAGATGCTCGTGATCGACGGCCCGGCGGCGCGCCCGACGGCCATGAGGTGCGGCAGGGCATGGCGGGCGGTCAGGTAGACCGAGGTGAGGCACCCGTCGATCGTGCGCCGCCATTCGGCCTCGTCAACCTCGTGCAGGTACTTGACCGTCGACATCGCCGCGCAGTTGACGACCGTCGTGAGCCGCCCGTAGGTCGCAATCGCGAGGTCGACGAGGGCGCGGACCTGTTCGCCATTACTGGCATCCACCCTGAGGGAGACGGCGCGTCCGCCCTCGGCGACGATCTCCGCCGCGACGGCCGCCGCGCCCGCCTCGTTCACGTCGCTGACGACGACCGCGCACCCCTCGCGCGCGAACCGCCGGGAGATCGCATGGCCGATGCCGGCGCCGCCGCCACCGGTCACGATCGCCACCTTGCCTTCAAGTCGCATTTCGACCTCCCTCCAGCGACCCCAGTCGGGCCGCCACGACCGGGCAGGCTACCGCACGGCCCGGCAGGACGTCCGGCCACCAGACTTACAATCCTGCCCGGCCGCCGGGACCCCGGAGGCACGAGGCGATACAGGACCGGGGGACGCGAGGATGGCCAGACGGCTGGCGGGCAAGGTGGTCATCGTGACCGGCGGCGGTGCGGGGATCGGTCGGGGTGTCGCCGCCCGATGCGCGGCCGAGGGCGCGGCCGTCTGCGTCGCGGATGTCGACGGCGACCAAGGCAGCGCGTCCGCACGCGCGATCGTCGATGCCGGCGGGCAAGCGATCTTCGCGCTCACGGACGTCACCGACGAGGCGTCCGTCGCCGCGTGCATCGGCGCGACCGAGGCGGCGTTCGGCCCGGTCACGGGGCTGGCAAACGTCGCAGGCATCTACCCGCGCGCCACCCTCGACGAGACGTCGGTCGCCCTCTGGGACCGGGTCATCGCCGTCAACCTCACCGGACCATTCCTCATGTGCCGGGCGGCCGTGCCATCGATGCGCCGCGCTGGCGGGGGATCGATCGTGAACGTCACGTCGACGAACGCGTACTCGGGCTTGCCCAACCTGTTCGCGTACTCGACAGCCAAGGGTGGCCTCCTGACGATGACCCGGAACCTGGCACGGGGCCTGACACCTGACCGGATCCGGGCGAACGCCCTCAACCCGGGATGGGTCATCAGCGACAACGAGATCCGCGTGCAGGCCGGAGATGGCCATGACCTCGCCTGGATCGAGGCGGCCGGGACGCGCCAGCCGCTCGGGCGCCAACAGGTGCCGGACGACGCGGCCTGGGCGGCGGTCTTCTTGCTGTCCGACGAGTCGACGCAGGTCACGGGGACCGAGATGAACGTCGATGCCGGGCGATCGATGCCAGGGCAGGGCGGGTCGGGATAGCGCCCGGTGGTGCTTCCCTCTCCCGCCGCCGCGGGGGAGGGATCGCGTACGCGGATTAACGAGGGCTTTCAGCAGCGAGGGGTTTCGCGGGAGGGCCGGGCATCCGCTACCGTTGTGCGAGCGCAGGCCCTTGCCGTGGCGGGGTTTCGGACGACGAGATGGACCCGCAGGCATTCCTCAACCCGCTTGGGGTAGACCCGTTCGCGCTGCTGCCCCAGAACCCCGATGCAGGCACCCTGCTCGAGGCGGCCTCGCGCTTCCCCGGCGGGCCAGTCGCGCTCGTCTTCATCCTCTTCTGGTCACCTTGGATGGCGGCGATCGGCATCCCGGCCGGCCTGCTCCTGGCCCGGCACGCAGACATCCATCCCGTGGTGACCTTCGGCTTGTACGCCATCACGGACGTGTTGGCGGCGCTCGTCACCCACCCGCTCTACGCCTTCCTGAAGCGCGTCGGGCAGCGCAACCGCATCTTGCGGGCGATCGGCCGGGTGTATCTGAGGGTCGCGATGCTCGGCGTCCGCCCCCCGCGGATCGACGATGTCCGGAACGGGCCGATCCTGCCCGCGCTCTTCCGGATCGGGGTGATCGCCTTCGGCTTCGACATCTACCACGGCGGGATGGTGATCGCCGGCCTGCCGGTCCCTCGCCTGCTTGGCTGGCTCGCCGCCATCGCCGGTGACCTCATCTGGTTCGCGACGCTCATGGCCGCCAACAGCGCCGCGGCGGCCCTGACGAGCGACGACCGGATGGTCACGATCGTGACGCTAGTCGCGATGCTGGTCATCCCGAAGGTGGCCGAACGAATCTTCCCGGCCCTGAGGGCGCCGGCCGCCCCCGCAACCACCGCGACGACCGATGGCACCGCCAGTCCCGTCACGGACGCCTCACCCGGCCTGGCGACGACGCCGTCGCTGGCGATGACGACTGGAGCGGGAATCGTTAGCGTCGGGGCGGTGCCGGTGGCACGGATCGCCGCAACCCCTGCAACGGGGGCGCCTCGGCGGAAGCGCGGACGAGGCGCCCAACCTCCGCCTCGTAGTCGTTGATGTCGATCGAACCGGCGGTGAACCGCTGTTTCAGGTTGGACAGCATCGAGTCGCGGAACTGGTCCTCGGTCAGCTCCCCCGCGACGTAGCGGCGCCGCAGCCGGTCCGCGTCTGCATCCACCGGGTCGGTTCGCGCGGCACCGCTATCGAGGGGATCACGCGCGCTGCGCCCGTCGCGCGTCGCGCGCCAGGCAAGCCACGCCGGAAGTGCGATGACGCCGGCCGTCGCTGCGATCGCGATTGCCAAGGCGGCCAGCAAGAACACCATCGCGATGACGACGACGACAAGGATGATCGGTACCGCGACGATCGCGCCAACGATCGCGGCGAGGGCACCGATGAGCTGGGGCAGAACGATGACGATGATCGCGACGGCCCCAGCGATCCGCCATGGGGTCCAGCCGCCGCGCGGACGCACCATCGCTTGTCGTCCTCGTTCCTCGGCGTGTTCGCCGTCGCCTCCAGTCTAGCGCCGTGGGCGTCCTTCGCGGCGCGCACCTCGACGGGCAGGCCGTGGGGGTACCATCCTTTGCCGGGAGGGCCAGGCTCCATGATGATCGTCGCCGGACGGCTCGTGATCTTTGCGTGGGCGATGCTGATCGCCTATGTCGGCTACCTGCTGGTGGCGGGCGAGATCGGCGTGATCACGGCCTCCCTCGAGGCTGACCGCACGCTTGACGTGGCACTCCACGTCGTCTTCACGACGCTGGTTGCGTCCTTCGTCGGCATCACGGTCGGCCTGTTCCTCTTCGTTGGCGTCTTGAACGAAGGCAGCCGGTAAGGCCCCGGGCCAACCGACCCGCACGCAACCGCTGATCGATGGACGGGTCCTTGTTGGTCGCCGCCGCGGCGATCGCGATGGGTGGCGTGATCGGCACGTTGCAGGGTGCCCTCGGCGCGGGCGGCGCCATCCTGACCATTCCCGCGCTAGTCCATGGCCTCGGCGTGCCCCTCGACGTGGCGACGATCACCAGCCTGTTCGTGACGTGCGCGAACGCAGGGGTCGGGAGCCTCCATGCGCTTCGTGCGGGGCGGGCCCTTCCCCGCACGGGGATCGCGCTGGGCGGGATCGGCGTCGCCGGCACGTTCGTCGGCGCCTGGCTGCATCGCGGCGTTGACGAGACGGTGGTGCTCGCGCTGTTCAGCCTCGTGATGCTCGCGGCGGCGGCGCTGATGGCGAGCCAGCGAACCGGCGCGGACGACACCGGCCTGACCTCCGAGCGCGTCGACCTTCGCCGCGCCGCGCGACTCGTTGCCGTCGGTAGCGCGGTGGGCCTGCTGACCGGTTTCTTCGGGGTTGGCGGAGGCTTCCTCCTCGTCCCCGCCCTCGTCGCCGCGCTTGGCGTGCCGATGCGTTTGGCGCCGGGGACCAGCATGGTCGCGATCGCGCTCAACTCCACGTGGGGCTTGGCGGCCCATGCGCACGGCGTCGCCGCGGACGCAACCATCGCCATCCTCTTCGGGGGCGCGGGCGTCATCGGCGTCACCATTGGCGGACGCGTGGCACGGCACGTGCCGGATGCCCGCCTCCGTCAGGCGTTCGCGGGCCTCGTCGCGGGACTCGCGGTCTTCACCTTCGCGCGCGACGTGCCGGCACTCGCGGCGCTCCTCACGCGCGCGGCGTGACCGTCATCTCGTGATGCGCGAACGCGCCCCGCCACCTCACGGCGATTGGCACGATGGCGAGCGTGGCCGCTCCGAGGGCGACGAACGCCCCGGTCAGTCCGATGGCGTCCGCGGCTAGCCCGTAGGCGAGCGGGGCAACCGACAGGGCCAGCAGGCTGGTCGTATAGAAGAGGCCGTAGGCGCGCGCGCGACGCGATGGGATCGCCAGCGGTGCGACGAGGGCGTACAGGATCGACGAGGTACCGTTCAGGGAGAACCCGAACGGCAGGATTGCCCAGAGGATCGCCTCGGGCGGCGCCAGCGGGATCGCGACGAGGCCCGCGGCGGTCACGACCTCGGTGGCGACGATTGCCGTGGCAAGGCCAGCGCGGGCGGCGAGTGGTCCGCACAGGAACTTGCCGGCGGCCCCCGCGCCGAACAGGACGGCGAACGCGATGCCGACCGCGCCGGCGTCCAAGCCCGCACGCGTGAACGCGAAAGGCATGAGCGCCAGCGCCGCGCCGCGCGCCGCCGAGTCCAAGGCCCCGATGGCCGTCAGGGCCGCAAATGGGCCGGGGCGCGCGATCCCCCAGAAGGCCGCCCGCCACGGCGACCGGGTTCCGTGATGCACGTCGATCACGAGGTCCTGATCGCCCGCCACCGTGGGCTCGCCGCGCGGGCCGGGCGACCGGTCCTTCCCCCATCGCGCCGGGACGACAAGTACGTAGGCGGCGGCGAACGCGACGCCTAGGATGCCGAGGGCCGCGATGCCTCCGCGCCACCCGGCGATCATGGCCCCGGCGCCGGCGACGAACGGCGCCGCGACCTTGCCGATGTCGCCGCCCACGTTGAGCGTGCCGACGGCGTTCGATCGCGCCGCGCCGCCGAACCGTCGCGCCACGGCGGCGTTCGCCACCGGGTGCTGCGCGTTGCCCCCGACCCCGGCGAGGCCCGCGACGGCAAGCAACAGGGGGAATGAAGCCGCCATGGCCATGGCAAGGAAGCCCGCACCGACCCATGCCGTGCCGGCGGCCAGCAACAGGTGCTCGCCCGTGACCTCCACCAGGATCCCGGCGGGCACCTGCAGGAGCGCCGAGGCACCACCGAGGACCGCCTTCAGGGCGCCGACCTCGCCATAAGAGAGGCCGAGGTCGGCGGCGATCAGGGGCAGGAGAGGGTAGACGCCGGCGAACAGGGCGTCGTTGATGGCGTGCATCGACGTCGCCGCCCCGAGGTGCCAGTGCGCGCGATCGCGCAGGCGGGGGCCGGATCGTTCCTCGCCGTCGATCAGGACGGCACCGGGGCGACGCATGCCGGCAACGTTACCGACTTGCGGGCGACGCGAACGCCATTGTCGGTCGCCTGAGACAGGCGCGAAGGCCAGCCCTTCGCGCACCACGCGGGTGGAGGGATCCACGGGTAAGGGGGCCATGGTCGCCCGCCGCGATACTTGACAAAGAAACGGGAGATACTCCACAATCGCCACCGAGGTTGCGGCCGACTGCTTGGGCGCCTTCCCCTCGGGGCCAGGCACGATGCGAGGGTGGTGCGGGCACGGTGGAGGCAATCCCTCGTCCGTGTCGCGTGGGGGGCGCTGTTTCGGTCGGGCTTCGCCAGGCACGAAAGTGCGCCAGTCGGGGTGCGAGCCTTCGCCGTTGGCAGAACGACCCACTCCTACCGCTTCGTTCAAGCGGTCCCATCGCGATCGCCCGCCCAGAGGAGAAGGCGAGGCGAGCAGGCCGGATCCACGGTTCCGTGACGGCCTGCATGACAGGGGCACCGTGACGCCCGCCGCGCGACCAATGACCGCGGCGCCTTCCCCGATCGGGAGGCCGCCCAACAACAACCTGGCCTAGGAGCCACCCAAATGAGCGCGATCCTTTCCG
Organism: Thermoflexus hugenholtzii JAD2; assembly: GCA_945865725.1. Taxonomy (GTDB): domain Bacteria; phylum Chloroflexota; class UBA11872; order UBA12225; family UBA12225; genus CAILQO01. Next base: position 17,047 of record CAMBEO010000014.1, read on the forward strand.
AAGTCGTTCACGCGAACGACGCGTACGTCTCCAGCTTCGACAAGGGCCACTTGCCACTCCCCCCGGCCCGCCAGTTCGCGATCCTGACCTGCATGGACGCGCGCCTTGACCCGGCGAAGTACGCCGGCTTGTCCGAGGGCGATGCCCACGTGATCCGCAACGCCGGGGGACGTGCCAGCGACGATGCGATCCGCTCCCTCGTCATCTCGCACAAGCTGCTCGGCACCCAGGAGTTCTTCGTCGTCCACCACACCAACTGCGGGATGGAGCTGTTCACCAACGACGTCATCGCCGGCTTGCTCTCCAGCAGCCTCGACACGGCCTCCATCGACGCCAGTGGCTGGCACGACACTGGCACCTACCCGGGGTCGGACGAGGGCAAGCACATCGACTGGCTGACATTCAGCGACAACGCGCACAGCGTGGCGGAGGACGTGACGCGGATCCGGAACCACCCGCTGGTCCCCGGGTACATCCCCGTCTACGGGTTCATCTACGACGTGCAGACCGGCAAGCTGATCGAGGTTCCCGAGGCCACGACGGCGGGTGCGGCGCGGTAGGCCGCACGGGCCACCAGCTGACGGTGCTTCCTGGTCATGTCGATCAGTAAGCACCGGGATGGCGCGGCGCGCGAGCGAATGAAGCGGTGGCAACCCGCTGGTCGCCTCCCCGGGATCGGCGGCGCCGCTCAATCCCCTCTCCTGCGAAGCGAGGGCTGGGCCGACCGCGTCATCCTCACCGGTGCCGCGTGACCCACTACCCCCACCATCGTTTTCCGCGTACGCGATCCCTGCCCACGCGCCCGGCGCCCGGGCAGGGATGCCTCGACCCCGAAGCGGACGACGTGATCCGTCACGAAGCGCTATCGACTTCCCGGGCAGCCGCGCGCAGAGTCGTCCCACCGTGGCTGAGAGGCGAGGAACGGTAGAATCGCCAATGATCTGCACCAGATCGGCTGCATGCGCCTCGTGCCAAGGAGTTACGACGTGAGTGGTTCGCGACCCGACCCGGGACTAGCGCGGCACGTGGTGGCACAAGTCACCGTCTCCGCGCTGCCGTACCCGGAGGCCGACATCGCGGCAAACGCGCGACGTGCGCATGACGTGATCAGCGAGGCCCTCAAGGAAGCGCGGGCGGTCCGCGCGTTCCTGAAGGCGGACGGCGACCCGATCGAGGCATCACGGCGCCTTGGGATCGCCTCGAACGCCATCGGGTCGGCAGCGTTCTTCTTGCGCGAAGCCATCGCAATGAGGAACGCCAGCGGCGCCGCCCCGCAAGCGCGTCGCGCCTGACGTCCGATCTCGAGGCGTCACCGAACGAGGCCCTGCCGATGACACCTGGGGTCGTCGAAGCGCGTCCACCGACTGACGGCTTCCCCGCGCCGGTTGGGCGATCTCGATGGCACGCGTCACCCCGCGACGACGCGATCTCGGTCTTCACGGGGACGTGGCTGGCGACCGGCCTGTTCGTGGACGGCTGGGCCCACAACAACCTCCGGTCGCTCGAGACCTTCTTCACGCCGTGGCACGGCCTCCTGTACTCGGGGTTCCTCGTGACGGCCGCGTGGTACTTCGGCTTGGCCGCGCGTGGCGGGCGCCGCCTAGGAAACGCCCCTTCACTCCCTGGGCTGAAAACTCTCACGGCCGGAGGTCTCACGGGGGGAGGTCTCACGGGGGGAGAGGGGTGGCGTGGCGCGCGGGCGGCGCTCGACGGTCGCATCCCCGTCGGCTACGGGTGGGGCGTTGCGGCCGTCTTCCTGTTCGCGCTCGGCGGTCTTGGCGACATGACGTGGCACCTCGCCTTCGGGATCGAACAGGGGATTGACGCCCTGTTCAGCCCCACCCATGTCGTCCTGGCCCTCGCGCTCGTCGCAATCCTCGCGGCGCCGTTCCGCGCCGCCTGGCTTTCACCAGGGCCGCGGGCGGTGCGATCGCTGCTCGAGATCCTGCCGGCCATCATGAGCGCCTCGCTGGTGGCCTCGGTCGTCGCGTTCTTCTTCATGCACGCCTGGCCGACGCTTCGGGTCTTCCACGCCGCGCGTCCGGCCTCGCCGTTTCCGCTTGCGGGCGGGGACATGCGCGCCGCGGCCATCACCGCCGGCTCCAGCGGCATGATCGTGATGACCCTCGTCATGGTCGGCGCAATCCTGTGGCCCCTCCTGCGTTGGCGACTGCCACCCGGCGCCGCGACCCTGACGTTCACCGTCATCGCCGCCCTCATGGCGGGTATCGGCGGGTTCGCCCACTGGGCGCTCATCCTGCCCCAGATCGCGACCGGGATCGTCGCCGACGTCCTCGTGCATCGCTTCGACCCGTCACCGTCGCGCCCGTTCGCGCTCCGCACGTTCGCCATCGTGGTCAGCCTCGTGCTTTGGGTGCTCGTCCTCGCGACGGACCTCCAGGGGCGGGGCATCGGCTGGTCCCGGGAGGTTGTCGGCGGCGCGGTGGCCTGGTCGTGCCTCGCCGCGCTCGCCCTCGCGTTGGCGATGACGGTCCGCCCTCATCCCCCGAACTCTTCAAAGGCCCTCTCCCTCAATCCCTCCCCCGCTGCGGCGGGAGAGGGAAGCACCACCCCCGCCCCCTTCTGAAAACTCTCACAGGACGAGAGGGGAAAGATGGAGGCCTGCGGACCGCTTTACACTAGCGACGATGGACGGCGGGGCGACGACAGCGGGTGAACTGCTGCTGCGTGGAGATGAGGTTGCGGCGGCGACCCTCGCCATCAGCGCGGAGGTGCGCGCGCATCTCGCGTCGGCCATGCAGGGACCGTTCGGCGTCGCCGGAGCCCAGGCGTTGGCGCCGGGCCTTGCCCTTGCGCCCGCGGGCGACGGGTTGCCGCAGCGGTTCATTTCCGCGGGCGTGGCCTTGTCGGTCGCGTACGCCGCCCTCGCAGACGCGGACGGCGTGCGCGTCGCCGGGGCGCTCCGGTGCGCCGCCGCGACGCTCTTCCCGAACGACGACGACGGATTCTCCGACATCGAGCGCGCCGCGTCGATGGCCGTGCGCCATCTCGAACCAATCGCGGACCCCGGCGCCGGCGACTCGGTGGAGGCGATGATGGCGATGCAGCGCCGGGTCCATGCCGCCGCCGCCTCGCTTGATCGTGCGTACCTGGCGGCGTCCCCGCGCCTGCAAGGGGCCGCCCTAGCGTCGACTTCCTGGCGCCTGGTGTCAGGCGGCGTCGGCCCTGGTTCGGGGCAGGTGGCGACCGCATTCGGTCCGTTCCTGCCGGCTCTCGTGCGCTTCGCGTTCTTCACGGCCGCCGCCATCCATTTCGTGCGCCGCGACGACTGGGCGTGGGTGGGCGCCGCCCTCGTCGGCGCGCGGTCGGACGTGCATCGAGGGGCGGACGGCTTGCACGGCATCCCGTCCCTCTCGTGAGCGGACCGCATCCGGGCCGGGCCAGGCGGGTAATCGGCACGCTCGGGGCGATCGCCCGGGTCGGCGTGATGGCTGGCGGGATGCTCGCCATCGGGTGGGCCCTCCTCGGGGACCGCGGCCTGACTACCCGCCAGTACGTGACGTTTGGTCTCGCGACGACCTGCCTCGCGTGGGCATGTGACGCGACGATCCGCGTCGCCCTCGCCGGGCCGGAACACGCCGAAGAGGAGGCGGGATGACGTCGCCCGCGACCGCCCCCGGAGTACCGCCTGCACCACCGGCGCGGTCACCGGCGACGACCAGCGTGGTGATCCCGACCTGGCGCGGGCGCGACCTCCTGGACCCCTGCCTGCGGGCCATCGCGTCGCAGTCTCGCCGCCCGGACGAGACGATCGTCGTGGACGACGGATCTCCGGACGACACGGCGGCTTGGGTGGCGTCAACCTTCCCGTGGGTGCGGGTCGTCCGACTTTCGGCCAACGCAGGGTTCGCTGGCGCCGCGAACGCGGGGATCCGGGCCAGTCGCGGCGCGATCGTCGTGCTGTTGAACAACGACACCGAGGCCGAACCGGGGTGGCTCGAGGCCCTCGTGGCACCGATGGAGGACGACGAGGGGGTGGGGGCCTGCGCCTCCAAGATCCTCGTGCATGACCGTCCCGGCCTGTTGCACGCGGCGGGCGACGGCTACACGACCGGGGGGGTCCCGGTGAACCGCGGCGCGTTCACCGCCGACGACGGTCGCTTCGACGGCGAGGACCGGTGGGTGTTCGGGCCGTGCGCGGCGGCGGCGGCGTATCGCCGGGAGCTCCTGGACGAGACTGGGGGCTTCGACGAGTGGCTCGTGTCGTACTTGGAGGACGTCGACCTGGCGTGGCGCGCGAACCTGCTCGGCTACCGGTGCCGGTACGTGCCGGAGGCGCGCGTCCGCCACCGGATCAGCGCGACGGCCGGGCAGGTGCGGGCCAGCTACTGGTGCGGGCGCAACTTCCTGCTCGTGCTCGCGCGCGACGTGCCGGGCGCAATTCTGAGGGACCACTGGCGCACGATCCTGCGGGCGCAGGTGGCGATCGCCCTGGACGCGTTGACACACGTGCGCGGCGAGGCGGCGCGGGCGCGCTTGCGGGGCATCCTCGCGGGCCTCGCGCGCCTGCCCGAGGCCTTGCGCCAGCGACGGTCAGTGCAGGCGACCCGCCGCGTCCCGGTCGCGGACATCGAACGGCTCCTGACGCCCGCGTAGACTCCACCGATGGTCAGCGAGGTGAACCCGGGCGGGGGCAACGTGGCGGATGGCCGCCGTGCCGACGCGCGCCCCGACGCATGGAACCCCGACCGGTACGCGCGCTTCCGGAACGAGCGTACGCGGCCGTTCCACGACCTCCTGGCGATGGTCGAGGCGCGCCCGGACATGCGCGTGATCGACCTCGGGTGCGGTTCCGGCGAGTTGACGCGCCACCTCCACGACACGCTGGGGTGCCGTGAGACGATCGGGCTGGATAGCTCGCCGACGATGCTGGCCCGCGCGACCGGCCACGCGGGGAACGGCCTCCGGTTCGTCACGGCTGACATCGGCGAGATTCGCGACGGGCACGTCACGGGCGGGATCGACGGGCCGTTCGACCTCGTCTTCTCGAACGCCGCGCTGCAATGGCTCGGCGGGCACGAGGACCTGATCACGCGCATCACGTCGCTGCTGGCGCCGGGCGGCCAGGTCGCGGTGCAGGTCCCGGCGAACGAGGACCACGCCTCGCACGTTGTCGCGGCGCGCGTGGCCCGGGAAGAACCGTTCGCGACCGCGCTCGGCGGGCACGTGCGCATTTTCGGCACGATGGCGCCGGAAGCCTACGCCGAATTGCTCCACCGCCTCGGCGCCGAGGACCCGGTCGCGATGACCCGCGTCTACGGCCACGTCATGGCGTCGGCGGCCGACGTCGTGGAGTGGGTGCGCGGGACGCTCTTGACGGACTACCAGTCGCGCCTTCCTGTCGACCTGTTCGAGGCATTCCTGGCGCGCTACCGCATGGCCCTGCGCGAGGTGCTCGGCGACCGCACGCCATACTACTACGCGTTCAAGCGGGTCCTGTTCCATGCCCGAGGCGTCTGGGCGCGCGGGAACCCTGCCGGCGTCGTCGCGACATGATCCCCAATCCTCAAGGGGGCGCGGACGCCCGCGTCCCCCACCACGGGCGCGACGCGACTGGCGCCTGGGCCGCCACCGGGTGGGGGAGCGGCGGGTCATGGCACCAGGCGACCGACGCGGCGCTCGACCGCCTGTACGAAACCGGCGGCTCGCCTTGGGTCGTCACCCGTCCGGTGGCAGGCACGGCGATGGCCGGCGACGCGGCGACCGGCGGGGCTGGCGCGCACGCGCTGGAGGAACCGACGGGACGCCGGACCGACCTTGTCCTGGCCTTCGTGACGTCGGGCCTGCGCGAGGATTTCGGCCGGATCCTCGGTCACCTCAAGCGCGAGCTCGGGGCGGCCCACGTGGTGGGTTGTTCCGCCGCCCACGGCATCGCCGGCGGCCGGATCCTCGAGGGGCGCGAGTCGGTGGTGGTCCTGGCCGTGGTCGCGCCAGGCATCGAGGTCCGCTCGGTCGCCCTCACGCCGGAGGTCGTCGAGCGCGCGGTCGCCCTTCGCACGTCGCCGGAACGGCAGGCGGCGGTTATCCATCGTGCCCTCGGCGTGATGCCCGGCGACGCGAACGGGTGGATCGTCCTCGCTGACCATGCCTCGGTCGATGCGGCCGACGTCGCCGCGCTCTGGACCGCGGCGTACCCGGGCGAGGCGATCATCGGCGCGGTGGCATCGACGACCCGCGAGGACCTGCCGTCGACGCTCTTCCACGATGCCATGCCGGTTCCGGACGGCGTCGTGGCGGTCGCGATCGGGGGCGCGTGGGGAGTGCAGGCGATCACGTCGCAGGGTTGCACGCCGATCGGTCGCCCATGGACGATCACGGAGGTCGACGGGGACCGTGCGATCATGACCATCGGAAGGCGCCCGGCGCTTGGTGTCCTGGTGGAGACCGTTCGTTCGCTGCCCGCGGCGCTGGTCGATCGCGCGCGCGGGAACCTGTTCGCGGGCCTCGCCGTCAACGAGGTCCGGATGACGGGCGGGCGCGATGACCTGATGTCGTGCGCCCTCGTGGGGGCAGACCAGCAGACCGGGGCGATCATGGTCCTGGGGCGCCCGGCGGTCGGGCAGACGCTGCAGTTCCAGTACCGCGAGCCGGTAGCGACGACGGCCGACCTTGCGTCCCGCCTGGAGGGTTCGGCGCACCTTCAAGCGGGAGGGGCGCCGCTGGCGGCGATCCTGTTCGCCGACGACGCGCGCAAGGAGTCGTTCTTCGGCGCGCCCGATCGCGACGCCATCACGCTTCGCGAGATCGCGCGCGACCTGCCAGTCGCCGGTTTCGGCTGCCGGGCGGAGATCGGCCCGGTCGGCGGGAGGGTCGTCGCGGTGACGCACGCCGCATGCGTCGGCATGATCGTGCCGGTGCCTCGCCCGTAGCGCCTCGCGGACCTTCCCGAACCCTCGCCCCAGTACGACCATCGTTATCCGCGTACGCGCCCCCCTGCTGAAAACTCTCACGGGGGGAGAGGGGAGTAGGACCCCCTCCATCGTTATCCGCGTACGCGGTCCCTCCCCCGCTGCGGCGGGAGAGGGAAGCGCATTCGTCCACAGACGCGTACTATCCCCCCGGGGGGGATACGCCTCGTGACGAAGAACGACGGAAGTGTGGCGCGCCTATGGGAGGCCTACCGGGAGGTCGTCACCAGCCCCGAGGCGGTCGCATCATTCGCGACCCTGGTGCTGGCCGCCGGGTCGTGGGCGACGAGTGCGGCATTTGGTGCCGACCCGACGGGAACGGTTGTCGCGACGGTCCTCGGTTGGGCCGGGGCTCTCGCCGGTGGCATCGTCATCGCGCGCGGCGCCATCACCGGCCTCCTGCGCCGCGAGGTCAACGTCGACGAGCTCGTGACGATCGCCATCGTCGCGTCCCTCCTGGCGGGCGAGTACCTCGGCGCCGCCCTCGTCGCGTTCATGATGCTGTTCGGCAAGGTCCTCGAGGACGCCACGGCGGCGCGCGCCGCCGACGCAATCAAGGGGCTAGGCCGCCTCTTGCCGGACGTCGCGCGCGTGCGGCGGGGTGGGGCCGAAGTGGTGGTTCCCGTCGATGACCTCGTGCCGGGCGACGACGTCGTCATCCGCCCGGGGGAGCGCATCCCCGCCGACGGCACGGTTGCCTCCGGCCGGGCGTGGGTCGACGAGGCGGCGATCACGGGCGAGTCCGCGCCGGCGTCGCGTGGTCCGGGCGATCCCGCCTACGCCGGCACCCTCGCGACTGGCGGCGCCCTCGTGGTGACCGTCGCCCGCACCGGCGAGTCGACCGCCCTCGGACGGATCGGGGCCCTCGTTTCCGGTGCGACCGCGGAACGCGCGCCCGTCGTGCGCGTCGCGGATCGCTGGGCGACATGGTTCACGCCGGCAATCCTCGTCCTCGGGGGCGCGACGTGGGCGGCGACCGGTGACAGCAACCAAGCGGTCGCGGTCCTCGTCGTCGCCTGCCCGTGCGCGTTGACCCTCGCGACCCCGACGGCGATCGTGGCGACCGTCGCACGGGCGGCGCGCGCGGGGATCCTCGTGCGCGGGGGCGCCCGGGTCGAGGCGGCCGGAATGATCGACGTGGCCTGCCTGGACAAGACCGGCACCTTGACGACGGGCGCGCCGACCGTCGTCGACGTCATCCCCCTGGGCGGGCACGCGCCAGGGGAGGTGCTGCGGCTCGCGGCCGTCGTCGAGGCGCGGTCGGAACATCCCCTCGGGCGCGCGATCGTCGGCGCCGCGCAAGCGGCTGGCACGCACGTGGACCTGCCGGTGGCGGGGTTCCTCGCCGAGGCGGGTCGGGGCGTCGTCGCCGACGTGACCGATGGCACGGCGACGCGGCGCGTGGCCGTCGGCCGCCCGGGGTACGTCCGTGACTTGGTCGACACCTGGGACGACGCGGCGACGACAGCCATCGCGTCCGTGGAGGCGAGCGGGCGCACCCCGGTCGCAGTGGCGATCGACGGGACGGTGGCGGGCATCGTGGCCCTCGCCGACGTGCCTCGTCCCGGCACCGCGGCGGCGATCACGGCCCTGCGTCGCGCGGGCGTGCGCCGGATCGTCCTCCTGACCGGCGACGCCGCGGGTCCAGCGATCGCCGTCGCGAACGCGGCGGGAATCGCCGTGGCCGACGTGCACCATGGCCTGCTTCCCGAGGGCAAGGTCGACATCATCCGCGCACTGCAGGCGGACGGACACCGGGTGGCGATGGTCGGCGACGGCGTGAATGATGCACCGGCCCTCGCCGCCGCAAATCTCGGCGTGGCGATGGGCGTCGCCGGGACCGACCTCGCGATGGCGGCGGCCGACGTCGTCCTGCTTGGCGACGACCTCGAACAGGTGGCACGGGTCATCGGGATGGGTCGCGAGGCCATGGCGACAATCCGCCACAACCTATGGATCGCCGCGGGGTGGAACCTCGTCGCGCTGGCTGCCGCTGCGACCGGGGTCGCGGGCATCGTGGCCGGGGCACTGGTCCACAACCTCGGGTCGGTCGGCGTGGTCGCGAACGCCGCGCGCCTGGTCGGCCGGCCTGCCCCCGGGGGGCGGGGCGCCGTTAGCGGATGAAGGTCTCGAGGGCGGCCTTGAGGTCGTCCCACGCGCGATCAGGTTCGCCTTGGGCGGCGCCGCGCAGGCACGACTCCATGTGGTCGGCGAGGACGACGCGGGCCGCGGCGTCGAGGGCGGCACGCACGGCGGCGACCTGCCGGAGGATCTCGGGGCAGTCGCGGTCGGCGTCCACCATGCGGCGCACCGCCTCGAGATGACCGGCCGCGCGAGCAAGGCGCCGCGCGACGTCATCGCGACGGGCATGCGGGTGGGCGTCCGATCCATGCGCGCCGCCAGAGAGGTGTCGGACGTCGCCGTGGTCCGCGCCGCCATGGGGGGTCGTATTGAGGGTGGGGATGGTGCTTCCCTCTCCCGCCGCAGCGCGGGGCGCTTGCGGCAGATGGACGGGGGTGGTGCTTCCCTCTCCCGCCGCAGCGGGGGAGGGACTGAGGGTGGGGGCCTTATCCCCCTTCCTGGCACGCGAAGCGGTAGCCGAGCGACGGGCGCGCGCGGCCGACGCGGCCTGCGCAACTTCGGGAGGCGCGCGCAAGTCGCCGTCGGGTCCGGCGCCAGAGGTCATCGGCGCGAGTGTAGCCCCGCCGACCTCTCTCGCCTCCCTCAGACGCCCGTGAGTCGGTATCCGGTCCGCGCCGGTCCCGCCCCCGACCAGTGCCGTTTCAATGCGCATCCAGATGGCGCGACAGGCCCTGATCGCCAGTTACGGTCTGCGTGATGGCAACCCAGATGATCACGCCCCTGCCGACCGTCACGTCGGCGCCGCCTCGTCTCGACTTGATCGTCGAGTCGCGGGCCCTCGTGAAGACCTACGTCACCGGTGATGGCGCCCGGGACGTCCCCGCCCTGCGCGGCGTCGACTTCGCGGTGCAACGCGGCGAGATGGTCGCTATCATGGGCCCATCCGGATGCGGCAAGACCACCCTCCTGAACTGCCTTGCGGGCATCGACGCCTTCGACGGGGGGGACGTCCTGATCGACGGCCGGTCGATCGCGCGCATGGACGATGCCGAACTGACGCGGTACCGGGCGCGTTCGATGGGCTTCGTGTTCCAAAGCTTCAACCTGCTACCCGTCCTCACGGCCGTCGAAAACGTGGAGTTCCCGCTCCTACTCGCGGGAATGCCTCCGACTGAGGCCCGCAACCAGGCGCGTGCGGCGCTCGCGGCCGTCGATCTCGCCGACCGCGAGGGGCATCGGCCGGCACGGTTGTCCGGCGGGCAACAGCAGCGGGTCGCCGTCGCGCGCGCCATCGTCGCCACCCCGGCGATCGTGTGGGCGGACGAGCCGACCGGCAACCTTGACAGCGCGAGTTCCGGCGCCCTCATGGCCCTCTTGCGCGACCTGAACCAGACGCGCGGGCAGACCTTCCTGATCGTGACGCATTCACGCGAGGTCGGACTGCTCTGCGACCGGATCGTCCACATGCGCGATGGCCTCGTCCTGGGCGAGGAGAGGCCGCGGGCAGGGGTGTAGCGCCGCACTGGCCCTGGCTCCTCCTTCCCGGCCGTGAAGTTTTCAGGCCGAGTACTCGGATGACGAAGGGTTAGGCAGGAAGGAGGAAGGCCCCCACTATCGTTATCCGCGTACGCGGTCCCTCCCCCGCTGCGGCGGGAGAGGGAAGCACCACCCCTCCCCTCGCTGCGGCGGGAGAGGGGAGCGATGATGTAGCCACGACGACGCGGTTGGGGCGGACGATGGAAACGTTTTTCGGCATCCCGACGACATGGCTGGCCGCCGGGTCAGTCGCCGTCCTCGCGACCGTCCTGGCTGCCCTCCATGGCGTGGCGCGCCGTCGGCCGGTCCTCCTTTCCCTCGCCTTGCGCCAGGTGCCAAGGCGCCCGGCCCAGACCGCGCTGATCGTCGTCGGCTTGATGATCTCGACGACGCTGATCACCGCGTCACTGGCGACAGGCGACACGCTGACCTATTCGTTGCGATCGGCGGCGGTCGCCGAGATTGGCCGCCTCGACGTCGTCATCACCTACAGCAACGTGGCGCGCCTCGCAAACCAGGCGCTTGCGTCGGGCGACCCGTTCGCGCAGGTGTCCCCGTTCCCGTTCGCGACGTACGAGCGGTTGCGGGACGCCCGCGCGACCGACCCGGTCCTGTCGCGCGACGTGACCGGCATGACACCGGCCCTGTGGTTGACCTGTCGCGCGGTCGACCTGACCAGCAAGCAAGGGGCGGGCGCGGCGATCCGGGGCATCCCGCCTGACCATGACCGCGCGTTCGGCGACCTCGTCTCGCTTGACGGAACGCGGATCGACCTCGGGCAACTGGCACCCGGCGAAGCGGTGCTGAATGCGTCAGGTGCGACGACCCTCGCCGCCCGGGTCGGTGACGACGTCACGTGCACCGGTGCGACGACGGCGCACCGGTTTCGCATTGCGGCCATCGCAGCCGCGACCGGCCTTGGCACGGGGTCGACGGTGGCCTTCACCGTGCCGCTGTCGCACGTGCAGGCAAGCTTGGGGACGCAGGCGGCAGCCGGCATCGCCAACCCCGTGAACCAGGTCTGGGTAACCCTCCGGGGCACCGAGTTGAGCAGTGCCGAACTCGCGCCGGAGGTCGCGGCCGCGCTCAGGGGGCATCTCGTCAGCGAGGACGCGGAACGAGCGCTGAAAGCGTTCGTCCAGGAGTCGGAGTTCCGCGTCTCGCTCGCGAACCGTCGCCCGAACCTCCCGTTGCGCGTGCAAAGGGCCCTCGACGAACTGGACGTGCTGGTCACCGGACAGCCGCCCGCGATCAAGGACGCGCCGGGCGTGGGCGAGTTCTCGCTGGCCGTGCCGAGGGGCGCCAAGGAGGCGCGGGAGCGGCTGGACCGCGTGTTGCGGGTCGGCGGCCTGCGCGCGGCGCTGATCCAGGCGGCGCGCGACATGCCGGATGCCACCAAGGGGCCGACGCTCGAAGGAATCCTGAGGGAGTCGACCGGCTACCTCATCCTGCCGATCAAGGAACAGGTACTGATCGCGGCCGACCGCGCGGGGAACGCGCTGACGACGATCTTCCTCCTGTTCTCGCTGCTGTCGATCGCGACGGGGCTCCTGCTCGTGTTCCTCATCTTCTCGCTCCTGGTCGCCGCGCGCCGCAGCGAGCTGGGCATCACGCGCGCCCTCGGCGCATCCGCGGGGGAACTGGTCGCCCTTGTCACCTTCGAGGGAGTGGCCTACGCCGCCCTCGCGACGGCCGTGGGCGTGCCGGCAGGACTCGCGGTGAGCCGCGGGCTGCTGGCCTTCCTCGTCTGGGCGGTCGAGTCCGGGTGGGCAGGCTTCACCGGGGCCGGCGCGCGCGTCGCCGAGGTCGCCAAGTGGGCGGCGGAACCGCGGAGCATCGTACTGGCCGGGGCGATCGGCCTGGTCCTGACGATCGCGACGGTCGCCATCGCCGCGTGGCGCGTGACGCGCGTGACGATCGTCACCGCGATTCGCGACCTGCCGGAACCACCGCGGCGAGCGAAGGGTGGGGTCCATCGAAGCGCAACATCGTCATCCGTGCATGCGCCCCCTGGCCAGCGTAAAACCTCTCACGGGGGGAGAGGGGGGAATGATGCCGACCTACCCACCCTGGTCACGGCATGGCGCGCGGCGCTTCGCGTCGGCGAACATTGGCCGCAAGCACTATTGCCGGGTGGCATTGCCCTGGCCGCCTGGGCCGCGTGGGCCGGGCGGGGCACGTGGTTCACGTCGGGGCTGAGCCTCCTCGCCATCGCCGCCGGCCTCGCCGTGCGCGACCGTGCCGCCCGGTCACTCGACCACGACGACGCGCGCCGCCTCGGCTTCTCTGCCGGGGCCGGGCTCCTCGGCGTCCTGTGGATCCTTCCGTTCGATTACCAGGTCGCGATCGGGCTCAAGCCGTTCGATGGGGGCATCGAGTACTTCGCCATCGGGGGCCTCGCCTCCCTGGCGGCGGCGATGGTCGTCGCGAGCCTGAACGGTGACCTCGCGCACCGCGCGGTCGCGACGGCGCTGACCGCGGCCCGGCGCCCGGCGCCGGCGGTCCGCCTTGCCCTCGCCCACGTCTCGCGCAACCCGTACCGCACCGGGATGACCGCGATGATGTTTGCGGTCGTCATCTTCATGTTGACGATCATGCAGGTGCTGACCGCGTCGATCAGCGACTCCCAGGGCGACCAGGACACGGCGTACGGCGGGTTCGAGGTCCAAGGGCAGACGTCGAACCAGGTCGTCACCTTCGGGCAGGTCCTGCCCGACGACCTTGCCCAGACGCTCGTGGGCAGCGCAGGCACCACGGCGACGGGGGGGACGGCCCCTACCTCTGCTGAAAGCTCCAACGCCCGGCGGGAGGGGGGAGAAGGACGCCCAGCGGACGCCGACCGCGCCCGGGCCGACCGCGCCGCGCGCCTGAGTCGCGACCCGTCAAGCCTGGCCGTCGAGGCCGTCGAGGACCCGGCACTTCGCCCGTACCTGGCCGGTGCCGGCACGAGGGTGACCTCGGCGGTCGCGCTCCTGCAACTGGCGGCGCCGCGACCGGCATGGGGCGGCTACGCGATCGCCGGGATCGACGAGGGGTTTGCGCGCGCGAACGCGATCCCGCTGGAGAACCGCACCGGCGATTTCCCCACGGATCGCGACGCGTGGCTTGCCGTCGCGCGCGACCCGTCGCTGGCGATCGTCGACTCGGGCGTGCTGCCCCGGCCCGAGGTGCGGGGAGGCACGCCTGGTCTCGGCATGATCGGGTTCACCTTGGACGGCCTGCCGCCCGCGCCGGGAACGATGGCGCCGCAACGGGTCTGGGTCGCGAACCCGCTCACGGCGGGGGGGCAGGTCGGGTCGCGCCCGGTCACGATCGTCGGCGTGATCGACCGGCGCACGTCGCCAAACTTCCGGGGGGTGCACGTGTCCCTTGAGACGCTGCGTAGCCTCGGCCAGCCATTCCGGCCGGCACTGGCGCGGTATTACTACCGCTTGCACGGCAGCGTCGCGATCGGTGACGCGCGGGCGGCGCTTGGCGAGGCGTATTTCGGCGACGGTCTGCAGACGACCGACCTCGAGGAGACGTACCGCAACCAGACCGGGCCGGTCCTGCTCGGGAGCGGCCTCCTGCAACTGTTCGTCGGGCTCGGCCTCGTCTCCGGCGTTGCCGCGCTCGCGGTCGTCGCGACCCGGTCGATCCTCGAACGGCGGCAGCAGATCGGCATGTTGCGCGCGGTTGGCGCGACCCGCCGCCAAGTCGCGGCCAGCCTCCTCCTTGAGGGGACGGTCGTCGTCGCCCTGGGGAGCGTGGCGGGCACGGCGCTCGGCCTCTGGACCTGCCGGAACGTGTTCGCGGTGCAGTTCTTCGACCGCTTCCGGCCCGGCAGCGTGCTGATGGTCGTGCCGTGGGAACAGCTGGCGTCGACCATTGCCCTCACGTGCCTGGTTGCCCTGGCCGCGACCGTCATCCCGGCCTGGCGCGGCGCATCGGTGCCCCCGGTGGCGGCGATCCGCACCGACTGATCGGCGCGACCGCCGCCCGGCAAGGATCCTCTTACCGGTTCCTTACGTGCGGTTGAGGCGCGCTTGAGGTTTTGGGCCTACGCTTGGGTCGTGGACGGGCGTTCGTTCCCGTCGCGGAGGCGAAGGTGATGGAAACCACGGCGAACGGCGGCAACGCCACCCCTCCCGTCCCGGTGCGCGTCGGACGGCGGGCCTTCATCCAGGGCGTACCGGTCGCGGCGCTGGTCGTCGCCGGCGCCATCGGTGGCGTCGCGGGCAGTGTCGTCACCGCGGTCCGTCTCGGGTCGGCGCCGCCAGTCGCGCACGCCGGACCGGCCCTCGCGGCACGCGGCGCCGTGGCCGACGCCGACATCGCCGCCCTCTACCGGCAGGTCAGCGGTTCGGTCGTCAGCGTCCAGACCGCCGCCGCGATCGCCCGCGCGCGCAGTGGTCGCACGCCGCCGACGGGCGTCATCCCGGTTGGCGAGGGCACGGGCTTCGTCGTCGATGGCGACGGGACGATCCTGACCAACTTTCACGTGATCGACGGCGCAGACAAGGTCCGCGTGACCCTGATCGATGGCACGAGCGTGGATGCGCAGGTTGTCGGTTCGGACGCGTTCAGCGACGTCGCGGTCCTGCGCGCCGAGATCCCGGCCGGGCGCCTCGTCGTCGCGACCCTTGGCGACTCGGACATGGTGCAACCGGGGCAACTGGCCGTGGCGATCGGCACGCCGTTCGGCCTCGACCATTCGGTCACCGCCGGGATCGTCAGCGCCGTTGGGCGCGAGTTCGGCACGACACCGGGAGGGCGGCCGGCGCGCGGCCTGATCCAGACCGACGCGCCGATCAACCCGGGCAACTCCGGTGGGCCGCTCTTCAACGCCGCCGGCGAGGTCGTCGGCATGACGACCTCGATCGAAAGCCCCGTGCGCGGTAGCGTCGGCATCGGGTTCGCCGTGCCCGTCAATCGCGCGAAGACGGTCCTTGCCCTGGTCCGCGCGGGCAAGTCCGCGGACCCGGCCTGGCTTGGGGTCAGCGTCGGCCCCGTGTCGCCTGCCGTCGCGGCCACCCTCAAGCTCCCGTCGTCCGTGACGGCCGGCCTGGCGTTGTTGCGGGTCGTGCCGAATGGCCCGGCGGCGAGGGCCGGGCTGCGCGGGGCGGTCACCGAGGATGGCACGCCCGCGGGCGATGTGGTCGTCGCGATCGATGGGCAGGCGGTCGCGCGCGTGGCCGACCTCACGGCCTACCTCGACCGGAAGGCGCCGGGCGACGCGGTGACCGTGACGATCTGGCGCGAGGGCCGCCGGTTGGAGGTGGGCGTCATGCTCACCGCCTGGCCACCGGCCGCGCCGTAGGCGCTCCTCGAAGTGGGCGCGTCAGACGGCCAGGACACGGCGTTCGCCGGCGGGCGCGTCGTCCCCGCGCTGGGCAAGGCCACCGGTGGCGATGCCTTGCACCTCCCAGGCGATGCCCCCGAACCCTGCCGGGTTTGGTGAGGGACCGTCGCGCGCCGGACGGCGCAAGCGGAAATCGAGGACGTGCGTCGCGAGGGCGCGAGGGCCCTCGTTATCCGCATACGCGCCCCCGGCCTGAAAACTCTCACGGGAGGAGAGGGGGAGACGGGCGGCGCCCGAGATGAGGGCGGCCCCGGCGGCGCCACGCGCCCGGTACGTCCGGACCTCGAGGGAGAGGCCGGCCAGTTCGCCATCGCGCCACGCCCACCGGTGGTCGGCAAGGACGAGGCGGAAGGCGGCCGACGGCCCGAGGAGGGCGCGCGGCGCGGCGCCGCGGCCGGTCACGCCCGGGCCGGTCGTCGCGACGAACAGCGCGGATCCGGCGCGAGCCGCCATCGACGCGAGGGTGGTCGCGGTGGCGGTCGAGAGGCGCGCACCCGCCGGGAACGGGCAGAGGATCGCGTCGAACGCCTCGCTGCGCAAGAGGATGAAGAGGGCATCGACGATGGCGCGCGGCGTCGTGTCGCCCGGGCCGGTCGGTGGACGCACGATGACCGGGCGGCAGGCCGGAGGCAGGCCAGCGGCAATGAGGGCGGGCGGGTAGAGGCGCGCACCGTGGTCGACCGGCACGTCGAGGATGGCGAGGAGGTCGGGGCGGAGGGCGGCGGCCCAGGCCAGCATGAAGGTGAGACGCCCGGCACCGGTCGCCGCGCCCACCTCGAGGATGGGTGGCACGGACAGGGGGCGCCCATCGCGCGACGTCGCACCAGGCCACCATGGCGGCAGGTCTGACGGGCGCGGCGCAATCCCGGTCGCGTGGCCCGGCGGCGCACCGGGACCGGGAGAACCCTCGTTATCCGCGTACGCGATCCCTCCCCCGCTGCGGCGGACCCGGGAAGCATGACCCTCCCCCCGCGCCTGGTCAAGGTAGACGAGGCTTCCCGCCCCCCACCGCTGGTGCACGGCGTCGAGGACGCGCGCAAGGGCCTGCCTCCCGGTGGCGGCCGCCCGAGGCGTTGTAGGGTCGGGCACGGTCACGGTCACGGGCACGGTCACGGTCACGGGCACGGTCACGGTCACGGTCACGGCGCGAGTATAGAACTAATGTTCCAGATCGCGCCTCGCCTTGCGGCCCAGATCCCTCGTTATCCGCGTACGCGCTCCCTGGACTGCCCCCACCATCGTTATCCGCGTACGCGCCTCCTGGACTGCCCCCACCATCGTTATCCGCGTACGCGATCCCTCCCCCGCTGCGGCGGGAGAGGGAAGCACCACCTCCACCCCCGGCGCTTGGGTAAAAGCCCTCACCGGAAGAGGCAGGCGTCGCCGAACGAGTAGAAGCGGTACCGAGACCCGATGGCCGCGGCGTACGCCGCCCGGACGGTGGCCATCCCGGCGAACGCGGAGACGAGCATGAGCAAGGTCGATCGGGGGACGTGGAAGTTGGTGACGAGGGCATCGGCAACAAGGAACGGCGCGCCGGGGACCAGGAAGAGGCGCGTCCACCCGTGCCACCCGGTCGCGGGGAGGTCGGCCCGCGCGGCACCGTGCGCCCGCGCCCACGACTCGGTCGCGCGGACGGCCGTCGTGCCGACGCAGGTCACGCGCCGGCCTTCCCGACGGGCGCGGGCGATCACCGCCGCCGTGGCATCGGGCACGACGGCGTACTCGGCGTGCATCGGGTGGTCGGCAATCCGGTCGACGCGGACGGGAAGGAACGTGTCGGCCCCCACATGAAGGGTGACCGGGACGACCTCGACACCGCGGGCGCGCACGGACTCGAGGAGGGCGGGGGTGAAGTGAAGCCCGGCGGTGGGTGCCGCGGCGGAACCGGTCTCGCGCGCGTAGACGGTCTGGTAGCGGCTGCCGTCGACGAGACGTTGCCGGACGTAGGGGGGCAGGGGAACGTCGCCGTGGCGCACCGTCACCTCGTCAACCGGCCGGTCAAACCGGACCGCAATCCCGCCAGAAGCGAGGCGCGGGCCGACCTCGGCACGGGCGGGAGCGGTCGGCGACTCCCGGATGGAGACGGCGAGCGAAGGACCATCGTCATCCGCGCATGCGCCCCCACTACCCCCACCCTCAGTCCCTCCCCCGCTGCGGCGGGAGAGGGAAGCACTACCCTCCCCCGCTTCGCGGGAGAGGGAGGCAGCATCCAAGGGCGACTCGATCACGAGGACCTGGCCCGCGCGCAACCGGTTGGCCGGGCGCACGAGGGCCTCCCACCAGGGCGACCACCCTCCCTCATCCTCACCCTCACCCCCTGCCCCTCTCCCGGGGGGAGAGGGGAGGTGGAGGACCGGTCGCAGGAGGAGCAACTCGGCGCGACCGCCGGTCGGGCGCCGCGCGTGCAAGCGGGCGGCGATCACGCGGCTGTCGTTGACGACCAGGACATCGCCCGGGTCAAGCAGGTCGGGCAGGTCGCGGAACGCGCGATGGGTGAGGCCCGCGGTCGCGCAGTCGATGACAAGGAGCCGGCTCGCGTCGCGCGGTTCAACCGGCGCCTGC
Organism: Thermoflexus hugenholtzii JAD2; assembly: GCA_945865725.1. Taxonomy (GTDB): domain Bacteria; phylum Chloroflexota; class UBA11872; order UBA12225; family UBA12225; genus CAILQO01. The sequence continues at coordinate 35,500 of CAMBEO010000014.1, forward strand.
GCGACCAGCTCCGGGGGCAGGTCGTAGTCGAACTCGTCGGTCAGGGCTTCGGACTGCGGGCGGGGCCAAGGGACGTCGGCGACCTCCGGCGAGGCTTCGGGGGCACTGGTCATGGTGTCGGCAATCCTGCGAGCCTCGCTGTCCCCCACCGTGCCGTCACGAATGATGCCGTCCCCCGCCGCGCCGTCATCGCGATCCCGTCCCGCGACCACCGCATCCTACGCATCGTCGGCAAATGGTAGGGGTCTGAACCGGGACCGCGAAGGCTCCCTCTCCCGTCGAAGCGTTGAGGGTGCTTGTCGCGTCAGACGGGAGGGAGCCAAGGCCAGTCCATGCGGCGCGACGCTACAAGAGGCGCGGCTGCGGCGTCCCGTCGGCGTGGGGGAACGGCAGCCCAAGGTGCTGGGCGGCCAACTCGGTCGCGATCCGCCCGCGGCTCGTCCGCTGCAAGTACCCCTGCTGGATCAGGTACGGCTCGTACACGTCTTGAAGCGTGTCGGACTCCTCGCCGACCGTCGCGGCGAGCGTCTCGAGGCCGGCCGGCCCGCCCTTGAACCGCACGAGGAGGAGGGTCAGCAACTGCCGGTCGAGGTCGTCCAGGCCCTCCCGGTCGATCCCGAGGCCGTCAAGGGCGTCCACCGCCACGGACCGGGAGACGGCGCCATCCGCCATCACCTGCGCGTAGTCGCGCACGCGCCGCAACAACCGCAGCGCGACGCGCGGCGTCCGGCGCGACCGCCGTGCGATCTCCGCCGCCCCATCGCCGTCGATCACCACCCGCAACACCCGCGCGGCGCGAACCAGCAACCGCTCGATCGCCTCAATGTCGTAGAACTCGAGCCGGAACTGCAGGCCAAAACGGTCGCGCAACGGTGCCGTCAACAGGGCCGCGCGCGTCGTCGCCCCGATCAACGTGAAGCGCTTGAGGGGCAGGCGCAACACGCTGGACATCGCGCCCCGGCCGGAGACGATGTCCAGGACGTAGTCCTCCATCGCCGGGTACAGGGACTCCTCGACGAGGCGGTTCAGGCGATGGATCTCGTCGACGAAGACGACGTCGCGTGACCCGACCTGCGTCAGGACGCTGGCTAGCGCACCCTGGTGCTCGATCGCCGGACCAGAAGTGGTCTTGATCTGCACGCCAAGTTCCGCGGCCACGATCCGGGAAAGCGTCGTCTTGCCGAGTCCTGGCGGGCCGTGCAACAGCACGTGGTCGAGCGCCTCGCCGCGGGCACGCGCCGCCGCGATCGCGATCGACAGCTGGTCCTTGATCGCCTCCTGGCCGACGTAATCGGCGAGGCGCCGCGGTCGCAGCGTCTCGTCATCGTCAGACCCTGACCCGCTGACCAGGCGCTCGGACGTGCCGTCGCCGGTCACCGGCACGCCTCGCGGCGCCTTGCCGACGACCACCGGGCGCTCATTCGGGGCGCAAGATCGTGAGGGCGGCGCGAACCCGTTCCTCGACGGGGTGCGCGCGCGTCGATTCAGGCAGGCGCTTGACCGCCGATTGCGCCTGCGCCGCCGTGAAGCCCATTGCCTGCAGCCACGCCAGGAGGTCGGCGTCACCCTCCCCGGCTTCTGCCTCCTCATCGACCTGGCCAAGCTTGTCCTTGAGGTCGAAGATGACTTGCTGCGCGATCACCTTCCCAATGCCAGGGATGCGCGTGAGGGCGGCGATGTTGCCTCGCACGATGTCGGCGCGCAGGCCGGCGGGCGTCGATCCGGAGAGGAGGGCGAGGGCCTTGGAGGGGCCGAGCTTGCTCACGGTCAACAACCGTTCGAAGAGGTCGATCTCGGCCTGCGTGGCGAAGCCGTAGAGGGTCAGCGCGTCCTCGCGCACCTGCAAGTGCGTGAGGAGGCGCACCGTCCCGCCGACGGGAGGGAGGGCGGCGGCCGTCGAGGCCGGCACGAGGACGCGGTAGCCGACGCCCCCCACGTCAATGACGACGGCGCCGGGGACGGCGCGTTCGAGGGTTCCGCGCACGGAGGCAAGCATGCGCGGATGGTACGGCGTCCGGGCGCGCCGCCTCGACCGCCGCTCGATGCTGCCCGGAGCCCGGCCAGTGGCGCGCGGCGGTCGTGATGACCGGCGGCGTCGTCTCGGGGCGGAGGGCGCCTACTCGTCGGCGGCGCGGCGCGCCATGCGTGTCGCGTACAAGCGCACGTGCGCCAAGGCAAGCGCCAGGCCGTCGGCAGCGTCATCCGGTCGAGGCGGCGCGTCGAGGGCAAGGAGCGCCTGCACCATCCGCTGCATCTGCGCCTTCGGCGCCCGCCCGAACCCTGCCAAGGCGCTCTTCACCTCGAGCGGCGTGTACTCCGCGAGGGGCAAGCCGGCCTGAGCCACGGCCAGGAGGATGACGCCACGCGCCTGGCCGACCGCCATCGCGGTCGTCGCATTCTTCCCGAAGAACAACCGTTCGACGGCGACGGCGTCAGGCCGGTGGTGACGCAGGAGGAGGGCAACGCGTTCGTGGATGTGGGCCAGGCGCGCGTGCGCATCCGTCCCCGCCGCCGTCTCGATCGTCCCGAAGGCGCGCGCCACGTACGCCCCGTCTCCCCGGGTCGATCCCGAGACCACGCCGTAGCCGGTGGTGGCCACCCCCGGGTCGATGCCGACCACGACCAGGAGCTTCCCGTCGGGTTCTTCCAAGTCCGGTCCCGCCGTCACGCGCCGGTCAGGCGCGCTAGCGGCGGCGATCGTCGCCCGGGCACGGGCAGTCAACTCGTCCAGACGCGAGGCGCCCATCGCGACGCGCCGCCCTCCGCTACTCGGCCAGGGCGGCGAGCAACTCCGGCGTCAATTGCACGTTGCTGTATACGTTTTGCACGTCATCAAGGTCTTCGAGGCGCTCGACCATTCGAAGCACCTTGGCCGTCGCCTCGAGGTCCAGGGTGACCTGCGTCTTCGGCACGAACACCCGGTCGGCAGAGTCGATCGGGACGCCCCGGCCATCGAGGATCCGTCGCACCGTCTCGAGGGCATCGACCTCCGTGTAGACCTCGATGGACGTGGTGTCGGCAGTGACGTCGACGGCACCGGCATCGATGGCGGCAAGGGTGACCTCGTCCGCGTCAATGCCAAGGGCAGGAATGACGACGCAGCCACGCGCGTCAAAGATCCAGGCGACGGCCCCCGTCTCGCCGAGGGCGCCCCCGCCGCGCGTGAAGACGTTTCGGACCTCGGCGACAGTGCGGTGGCGGTTATCGGTGAGGGCCTCGATGAAGACGGCGACACCCCCCGGGCCGAAGCCCTCGTAGGTGATCTCCTCGAAGGAGGTGCCGTCGTCGTCGCCGCCGCTGGCGCGGGCGATCGCGCGCTGGATGTTGTCGGCCGGCATGTTGAGGCCGCGCGCACGCTGCATCGCGAGGCGGAGGCGGAAGTTGCCGTCAGGGTCGCCGCCGCCCTGCCGAGCGGCGATCGAGATCTCGCGGGCCAGCTTCGTGAAGACCTGTCCCCGCTTCGTGTCGTTCACGCCCTTTTGGCGCTTGATCTGCGCCCACTTGCTGTGGCCAGACATCAGTCCTGACGTTCCTCGACGATGGCGCCCCGGGGCGGTGCCCCACGAGCCGACCCGTCATCCCGATTATAATCCCGTCCGTTCCGATGGATTTCAACTGGCAGCCCATGGTCGGCAGCAGTTTCGTCAGCTTCTTGCTGTCGTTCATGGTTGCGAAGGCATGGCGACCGTTCGCCCCGAAGCGCTCCGAGGATGTCCTCCTCGAAGTGCCCATGGGATGGTTCGAACGGTTGCTGGTCCATCGCACGCAGGGCGCCCTGCTCATCATTTATCTCCTCCTCGGGAGCATTCCCGACGCCGGGGAAACGTGGTTCCTGGAAGGCACGCCCTCCATCGGCCTCGTCGGCCTCGCCGTCGTCCTCTCATTGCCCATGCGCTACGTCTTCACCACGACCGGCGTCGGGATCAACAACAACGCGAGTTGGGGATGGAAGACGTTCCGCAAGTACGACGTGCGCCCTGCGCGGTCGCCCTTCGGCGTCACCGCCCTTCCGGCCACGGCCACGATCCGGCTGTCGGGACGCGCCGCCGGCCGAGGGCGAGCGCCCGACCGCACGTTGCACTTGCGCGCGGAGTCCGTGAACGAGGCGACGCGCATCATCCGCCGCTGCGTGCGCTAGACCCTCCGGGCGTCCCCTGCCCGGTGAGACGCGGCGACGTTCGCCACGGGTGCCCGTGAGGATGCAACGGCGTCCGGAGACCGGTCCCGTGCGACGTCCCTGGCGCTAGCCGCCGACGTGGACGACCTGGCGGTCGAACGCCAAGGCCATTCCCGCAGGCAAGGTCGCGTTCGTCGCCGCGTGTTCGAGGCCGTGCGACACGTGCGTGAAGAGGGTCCTCGGCGCACCGGCGCGGCGTGCGACATCGACCGCCTCCTCGAGTGAGAAGTGGGTTGGGTGGCGCCACGGGCCAAGGGCATCGAGGATAAGGAGGTCGAGGTCGCAAAGGCTGGCGAACGACGCCTCCGGGATGGCGTTGGTATCGGTCACGTAGGCGACGGCAGCGCCGCCACCGGACGGCGCAATCCGGAACGCGGTCACCACCGTCGACCCGTGCATCACGTCGAAGGGGGTTAGCTCCAGGTCGCCGACGGTGAACGGCCCGTCGATCTCCTGCAGGTCGATCTTGGGCTTGCCCCCGCCCTCGTCGCCGGGCTGGAACGCGTACGCGAACCGGTGACGTACCTCCGCGAGGGTCGCGGCCGACCCGTGGACGCGCACTGGCGCGCCACCGCGCAGGTTGAACGCGCGCACGTCGTCAAGCCCCATGACGTGGTCGCTGTGGGCGTGCGTCAGGAGAATCGCGTCCACGCGACGCAAACGTGCATCGATGGCTTGCAGGCGGAACTCGGGGCCGGTATCGATCACGATCACGGTCTCCCGCCACTCGACCAGGAGGGAGGAGCGCCGCCGGTGGTTGCGCGGGTCGGGCGACGTGCAGGTCGCGCACGTGCACGCGATCATCGGCACCCCGTGGCTGGTGCCGGTCCCGAGGAAGGTCAGGCGCATCGGCGACGGCCGGACGTCACGCCGCGATCATCCGGAGGGGGGTCGGAATGCCCTCGGTGAGGAGATCCCAAGTCGCCCCGGCATCGGCCGAGACGAAGACCTCGCCGGAGAACATGGCAAGAAAGAAGCGCCCGGGCACGTCAGGATCGGCGACGAGGCCAGGCACCGGTTGGAACGCCTCGGGCAGGCCAGTGACGGGTGCCCACGTGCGCCCGCGATCGGTCGTGCGATAGGTGCGCGCGCCCGTGCGCGTCGCGTCACGCCCGAAGAATCCTGGAGCGCCGTGGGTGGCGACGGTGACGGCGATGTCCGGGTCATCGGGATGGACGGCGACCGGGCGGCAGTAGAGGCGGTCGAGGCCGTCCGATCGAGACTCCCACGTCGCCCCGGCAGTCTCGGAGACATGGATCCCGTCCGGCGTGGCGGCGTAGATGACGTGCGGTGCCGCCACCGACGTGGCGAGGCCGTGGATGTCGGGATGGACGGCGAGACCGGGCGTGCCCGCGCCGACCACCGTCCAGGTACAGCCGCCATCTGGCGACATCACGAGGCCGCCAACCTCGATCCCGGCATACAGGACGGTCGACCGCGTCGGGTGGGGCAGGAAGGCCATGACGTGGGCTGAATGTGGTGGCAGGGGGTAGGACCACCGGCCAGCGCCCGGGAGGTTGCGCAACGGTGCCCCCTCGGCCCACGTGGCGCCATCGTCATAACTATGCAAGATCGCGGCGGGGTCGATACCGGCGACGAAGCCCCCGGCCGCCCATGCAAGGGCGGTGACGGCCGCGCCCTCGAGGACGCCACCACATGGCGTCCACCGCAGGCCGCCATCGATCGACCGCATCGCCCCTGGACGCGGGCGCGGCATCAAGGGTGCGCGCATCGGCATCCCGTAGTCGGGCGTGATGGCCGCGACGATCACGTCACCCTTGACGGCGATCGCCTCGACGCTGGTCTCCAGGGGACCGAGCCGCGTGACGATGCCGCGGTCCGGGTTGACCCGGAAGGCGCCTTGCGTCGTGCCGAGGAAGAGTCGCATCACGCATCCCGCATCCGCCGGTTGCGGCGGTCCCGCTACTGCTTCATCCGTGGGTCGAGGGCGTCGCGCAGGCCATCGCCCAAGAACGTGAAGGCGAGGAGGATGATCGCGATGCACACCGCCGGCGCGGCGATCAGCGTGGGTTGGCTGAAGATCGACGCGAGGCCATCCTGGAGCATGTTGCCCCACGACGCGGTGGGGGGGCGCACGCCGAGGCCGATGAAGGAGAGGCCCGCCTCGCCAATGATCGCCGAGGGGACGCCGAAGGCGAGGGAGACGATCACCGGCGCGAGCGTGTTCGGCACGATGTGGCGCCACATGATGCGAGCGGGCGGGGCACCAAGCGCGCGCGCCGCCTCGACGAACTCCTTCTCCTTGAGCGAGAGGACCTGCCCGCGAATGAGGCGTGCCAAGCCTTCCCACCCGAACAGGGCGAGGCTGCTGAACAGGAGGAGCAGGCCCCCCATCTGCTGGCCGAACCACGTGTCCCGGAATGCCGCGCTCATGATGATCGCGAAGAGGATGTCCGGGATCGCGTAGAAGACGTCGGCGATGCGCATCAGGAAGTTGTCGACCCGACCGCCGAAGTAGCCCGAGACGATGCCGACGACGCCCCCAAGCACGAGGCGGATCGCCACCGGGACGAAGCCGACGACGAGCGAGATGCGGGCACCCCAGATGAGGCGGCTCAACTCGTCGCGGCCGACCCCGTCGGTGCCGAGGAGGTACGTCCAGTCGCCCGTCTCCCAGACCGGCCCGACGTAGACCTTCTCGTGGTACTGGTCATTGAACCCGTACGGTGCGACCACGGGCGCGAGGATCGCGATGGTCGCACACGTGGCGATCGCGTAGAGGCCGAGTACCGCCATCCGGTTGCGGCGCAGTCGCAACCAGGCATCCGTCCACAGGCTGCGCGGGGGCGAGGTGCGCCGCCCGAGGGCGGCGACGGTCTCGGCCGGTGCCGCCGCGGTCACTTGTACGAGATCCTCGGGTCCAACCAGGCGTAAATGAGGTCCACCGTCAGGTTGGCGACGGCGATCAGGCCGGCGTAGAGGACCGTCGTGCCGAGTATCACCGAGTAGTCCCGTTGGCCTATGGCCTGGACGAACATGCGCCCCATCCCCGGGAAGCTGAACATCGTCTCGATGAAGAAGCTGCCGGTGATCAACCCGGCGAGGGCTGGGCCGAGCACGGTCGCCACCGGGATCATGCTGTTGCGCAAGGCGTGGCGGAGCATGACGACCCGTGCACCAAGGCCCTTCGAACGGGCGGTGCGGATGTAGTCCTGACGCAAGACCTCAAGCATCGTCGCGCGCGTAAGCCGCGCGAGGAACGCCGCCAAGCCGATGCCCAGGCAGAACGACGGCAGGATCCATGGCTGCCAGGTGTTCCACGTGCGGGCGGCCACGGGCAACCATTTCAACCAGAGGCTGAAGACGATCATGAGGAAGACGGCGAGGACGAACCCCGGCGTGGAGACGAAGACCGTGGAGATGAAGAGGCTGACGTAATCAACCCACGTGTTGTGGCGGACGGCGGCGATGACGCCGAGCGGCATGCCGATGGCGACGCCGACGATGAAGCCCAGGAGGCCAAGCGTGGCTGTCCGTCCGAAACGACTTTCCCACCACGGGCGCCCTGGGGAAGGCGGCGCGAAGATGATGTCGGTGACGCCCCGGCCCTTGTACTGGTAGGACGGACCGAGGTCGCCCTGCAGGACGCCCTTGAAGACGGGCGCCCCCGACTTGTCGATCTCGGAAGGCCACGCACCGACGTAGATCAGGAACTGGGTCCAGTCCGGTTCATCGAGGTGGTACCGGCGCATGAGCATCTCCTGGACTTCCTTGGAGAGTTCGCGTCCGGAGGAGGAGACGTCGAAGGGACCGCCAGGCGTCACCTTCATCATCACGAAGGTGATCAACGTGATGGAGAGGAGGACCGGGACGATCCAGAGCAGGCGGCGGATGAGGTACCCAAGCATCGTGGTGCGTCGTCAAGTGTCGCCGGTCGGGCGCCGCGAGTGCAACCCGGGG
>CAMBEO010000015.1 GCA_945865725.1 Thermoflexus hugenholtzii JAD2
TGCGGGCCGGGCGGCACCGACCCGTCGGGGTTGAGGAACGGCGCGAGGGGGGCGCGGCATCGCGGGCACGTGACGATGGGGCACCCGCAGCCGCAGGCGGCCTCGCCCGTCGCGAGGAGCGACAGCGGGTCGCCGCAGTAGGGGCACGAAGACTTCCCGCGCCGTATCGCCATCGCCAGATGCTATCGACGAAGGTGGCAACCGTCGATCCATCCCTGTGCGCCGCCGCGCCGTCGCCGACCGTGCCTCGCCGGCCCGGCGCGGGATACCGGGGACTCCCGCGTCCGTTCCGGGCAGGACCGGCGCGGCGCGAGTACGCTGCCGGTCGCACGAAGGGAGGCGCCCATGTCCATCTTGATCGAGGAACTGACGCGCGAGGCCGCCAAGCGCGCCTACGGGGCCGGGGCGACCGTCATCCTGCCGACCGGTTCGATCGAGCAGCACGGCCCCCACCTGCCGGTCTTCACGGACACCCTCATCGTCACCCACGTCGCCCGTGAGGCGGCGCGGCTAGCGACCGCCCGCCTAGGCGTGCCGGGCGCACCCGCGCCCGTCCTGGTCGCGCCGACCGTCCACACCGGCGTGTCCCACCATCACCTGCCGTTCGCCGGCACGATGTCCCTCCCCGCGACGACGTACGTCGACCTCGTGTCCGACCTCGTGCGGTGCCTCGCCGGGCATGGCGTCGCCCGGGTGTTGATCCTGAACGGCCACGGCGGGAACGAGCACCCGAACGGCACCGCCATGCAGCGACTGGTCCACGACGAGGGCGTGCCCATCGTGGTCGCGAGCGCGAGCTACTGGACCCTCGGGCGCGAGGCGATGACGGCCATCGGCACCTACGACCGCTTCGCGCACGTGCCCGGGCATGCGGGGGACTTCGAGACGTCGGTCGTCCTCGCGTTGCGACCGGACCTGGTGGACCTTGATGCGCGCCGTGAACCCCTCGCGCCGTTGCAGGGCCTGGCCCACGCGGCCCGCCCCGGCAACTTCGCGCGTGCCGGGGGCACGACCGACAACGCGGCGATGGCGGACGGGGCCTTCGGGCGCCAGGTTCTCGACGCCGTCATCGGCGCCGTCGCCGACTACCTCGTCGCCTACCACGCGGTACCGGGCGTGTCCGGAGGCGGATAGCCGGGCGTAGGAGAGGAAGAGAAAACGCCGCCCCGCCGTCGCTCCGGAATGCGCGGTGGTTCCCCGGCGGCGGCCTACCGGCGCACCCGGTAGCGCACCTGCACGAGGCCGAGGGGCAACTCTCGCACTGCCCCGAGTTCTAGGGCCACCTCAGGCAGGGCCGCCCCGAACAGCGGGATCCCCTGCCCAAGGATGACCGGGATCGTCGTGAGCGTCAGGTCGTCGATCAGGCCGGCCTCGAGGAACGACCGCACGGTCGCGCCGCCATCGACGTAGAGGCGGCGGTGCCCGGCGGCCCCAAGCCGGGAGACCAGGGTCGCCGGTGCCTCACCGGAGGTGGTGACCGTGCCCGCGAGGGCGGCCGGGATCGTGGTCCCCCGGCGGGAGAGGACGTGTACCGGCATCGTGCCGTATGGCCACGCGCCGAACGTCAACGCCGTGGCAAACGTGTGTCTCCCCATCACGATCGCGTCGACCGTCGCGATGAAGTCGCCGTAGCCGCCGTCCTCGCCGGGAGGCATGGCGGCGTTGATCTCGTTCAGCCAGTCGACCGACCCGTCCTCGCGCGCGATGAAGCCGTCGACCGAGACGGCGAGGAAGGCGGCGCACGACGGCCGCCCGGGAGCGGCGGTCATGGCAACGGGTTGACCGTCAGTCGCATCGACCCCGCCCACGCACCGCCGGGCGGCAGGACCACCAAGCCGTTCCCCGGTACGCCCGCCTCGGCAAGGTTGAACACGTCGCCAGGGCACGTCCACGGTTCGAAGCAGAGGCCGTCGCCCCATGGCGCGACGAAGACGACGCAGTAGGGGTGGTTCGTGTCGGCATGGACCGAGGCACGAACCCCATTTGCCGGGTCGTCCACGTGCCCTGCCCACCACCCGTCCGGGGCGTCGAGGCCGGCGCGCATGCCGTTCCACGCGGCGCGGGCGATCGGCTTCCCGTCCCGCAGGTCGTGCGACGCCGCGACGGGTGCGATCGATGAGGCAGGGTTGCGTCCCGACCACGACTCGCGCGCGTCGAGGACGGCGAGGCAGTCACCCATCGCACCGTTCGGGCCGAGTGGCGTGCGCAGGTACGGGTGCGCGCCGTAGCCGAACGGCAGGTCGCCCGTGCCCGCGTTCTCGACGCGGAAGTCGAGGCGCGCGCCGGAGGCGTCGAGCGTCCAGGTCGCCTCGAGGCGGTACGGGAAGGGGTAGCCGAGGAGCGTCTCGGGGTGATCAGCGGAGGTGAAGGTCGCCGTGACAGCCGCGTGCGCACCCGTCGCCTCGCGCGCGGTCACCCGCCACGGCCGGTTGCGGACGAAGCCGTGCATGTCGTGGCGGTGCGCGCTCTCGCCGTGCGGGTCGGCCTCGTCGGGGCGGTCCCGGGGTCCGAACCGGTGCCGGGCGCCGCGGAAGGCGTACTCGCCGCGCGGTACCCGTCCCGGAAAGGGCCAGAGGAGGGGCGTCCCCCACCACGTCGGTTGCACGCGCAGGTCGTCGAGGGTTGGCGGGCCCATGATCGCATCGACCAGTCGCGGCCCGCCGGCGGTCTCGACGGGCAGGTGCAAGGCGAGGAGGTTGAACCCGACCTCCGGCCAGACGTGCGCGGTTGCGCCGGTCGCGGTGTCGGTCAGGGCGACGAGGGAGGTCCCCTCCCGGGCGACGTCATCAATGCGGTAGCGGTTCATCGGGCGGGATCGTACCCGGGCCGCGGTGCGGTGGCCGGGCGGTCTAGTACAAATGTTCTATACTCGCCCCGATGGAGACGGCAGGCGGGCGCGGCCACGGTGGTGCGGGCATGGTCGGTGGCGCCGCGGATGGAGGCCCGGGACGGCGGCGCATCGCGTGCGTCTGGTGGCCCCGCCTGGGCCTGCGGGTGGTGGCGCGGCGCGACCCCCTCGTCCGCGGGCGCGGCGCGGGACGCCCGGGCGCGACCGGCACCGGAGACACGCCGCCCGCCGTCGCCCTCTTCCGATCCGGCACGCGGTGGCAGGAACTCCTGCAGTGCAGTGCCGACCTCGAGGCCGAGGGGATCGTCCCCGGCATGCCCCTGAAGGAGGCGCAGGCGCGCCATCCCGACGCGCGCTACCTGCCGTGCGACGACGACGCCCTCGCGGCCATCGGCGCGGCTTTCGCCACCGTCGTCGTCGCCCTTGCGCCATATAGCCCGTCGATCGAACCGGCCCTCGGCGTCGTGCCCGGCCTCTCCGGGCGTGCCGACGAGGGCGCCCCGGCCGGTGTCACCATCGATCCGGCGCGTGCCGTCGCCTTCCTGGACGTCGCCGGCCTCGAGGCGCGCCACGGGCCGGAGGCCGACCTCGCCGCGCACCTGGCATCGACGGCCGTCACCGCCGCGATGGCCGCGACCGCCCCCGCGGGGCCGGACGACCCGTGGGCAGGTGGCCCGCCGGTGGTGGCGGTCGGCATCGCGGGCGGGAAGTTCGCCGCGTGGGTCGCCGCCGCGACCGCCCTCGCCGCCGCCGGTCGGGCGGGCGCGACCGGTCGACCGGCGGCGGCGCCGCGACGCTTGCGGTGGCGCGAGATTGCCGGCCCGACCGCCCTCGACCCCGACCTGTCCACGCCCGCGCGCGGTGCGGTCGCCGCGCGTGCCCCCGGCCGGCTAGTGCCACTCCCCTTGCCGACGGCACTCCCGGCGGCGGTCGATACCGCGCGACTGCCGGCGCCGCTCCTCGTCGTGCCGTCGGGTGGCGTCGCGGCCTTCCTCGACCCCCTGCCGCTTGCCACCCTCCCCCTCGCCCTCGGCGTGCGCCGCGCCCTCGAACGCCTCGGCATCCGCACCCTCGGGCGCTTCGCCGCCCTGCCCGCCAACGCCGTCATCGCCCGCTACGGCTCGGCGGCGCGCCACGCCCATCGCCTCGCCGGCGGTCACGACGACGAGCCGTTGCGCCCGCCCGCGCCGCCCCTCGCCGCGCGCGTCACCGTCGCCTTCGAGTGGGAGGAGACCGGTCTCGACCGCCTCACCTTCATCCTGCGGTCACTGGCCGGGCAACTCGTCGCGCGCCTGCACGCCCTGGGGCGCCCCGATGGCGCCGATGACGCCGCCGACCGGGACCCTGAGGCCGCGACCGGCCCCGCCTTCGACCTGACGGCGCCCGACCCGCTTCCTCCCGACGACCCGTCGGCCGAGGTCGATGACCCCGACCTTGTCGCCATCGATCGAGATCATCTTGACGGTGCCGTCACGCCCGACCGGCGCGCATGGCGGGATGATCTTGACGAGTCCGTTGATCTTGACGACGCGGCGCGGTGGGCGCGCGGCGCGATGGTGCGTCGCCTCGCCGTCTCCCGGGCCAATGACGCCCGGCGCGCCCCGGATGGCGCCCGGCCCGCGGCATCGCCCCGCCCGCGCCGCGCCGCTCCGGCCGAGGCGCCCGCGCCGTACGCCGTCGAGGCGTTGCGTGTCACCTGGTTGCTTGCCCCGCGCCGCGGCAACGACGCCCCCGAACGGCGCGAGGCCCTGTTGCGCCTTGCCGAACCGGCCGCCACCGGCCACGCCTTCGCCACCCACTTGCGGTGGCATGTCGAGGGCCTCGACCGCCTGCTTGCCGATACCCCTGACGCCACCGGGGCCGACGAGGTGGCCGTCCCCGGTGACCTGACCTACGCGCCGATGGCCGACCGGCGCCGGGGCGTCGTGGGCATCGAGGTCGAGGCCGCCGGCATCGGCGCGCCGGTCGCCAACCAGATGGCGTTGCACCTCGTCGCCGGCCCGCGCCCGGCGTGGGCCCGCGCCGCGCGTGACCCGGAACGGCAGGCGCGCGCCGCCCGCCTCGCCGTCGCCCGCCTGCAGGCCCGGTGGGGCGAGGGTGCCGTCGGCGGCCTGCCGGACCCTGACCCGGCCGCGCGCCTCCCCGAACATGCCCGCGCGTGGGGGCCGCCGGTCGTCGCCCTGCCCGGCCTTGCCCCGGCGACCGGTCGCGCCACGCCGGCCGCGCCCCCCGCCGCCACGCGCCACGGCCTCGAGGCCGCCGCCCCCTGCTGGTTGGTTGATCCGCCCCGCCCGGTCACCTTGCGACGCCTTGCCTCGAAGCGCCTCTTCCTTGAGATCCCGGACATCCCGGATGCCGACCCCGGCAGGCCCCTCTCAGGCATGGCGCGTGGCCCCGTCCCTGTCGGCCGCGTCACCGGCCCGTGGCATCTCGTCGACCCCACGACCCTCGTCGATGCCGAGCCGCCGCGGCGCGACTACTTCCAGGTCGAGACCGGCGACCACCGCGTCCTCCTCCTCTACCGGGACCGCGCCGCGGCGCCGGGGGTGCCCGCACCTGCGGACCCGCCATGGTTCCTGCACGGCATCTACGACTGACCGGTTCGCGGCCGCGGCCGTGCGAGGGATGCCCGATGGAGTACGCCGAACTTCACGCCCACACCAACTTCTCGTTCCTCGACGGGGCAAGCGACCCGGAGGCGATGGCCGAGACGGCCGCGCGCCTGGGGTTGCGCGCCCTCGCCATCACTGACCACGACAGTCTCTCGGGGATCGTGCGCTTCGGCGCCGCCGCGCAGGCGCACGGCATCCACCCGATCACCGGCATCGAGTTGACGGTGGAACCGCCCGGCACGCCCGCGCCCGGCCTGCCCGGCTTCGACCGCGTGCCGCCCGGCGTGGACGGTGGTGACCCCATGCCGGAGGTCGCCCACCTCACCCTGCTTGCCGAGGACCTTGGCGGCTACCGCAACCTGTGCGCCCTCCTCACCGAGGCGTACCGCCACGGCGGCCTCGACGCGCCGCGCGTGCCGTGGGAGGTCCTCGCGCGCCACGCCGGCGGCCTCGTCGCCCTCTCGGGGTGCGCCGACGGCGAGGTCCCGCGCGCCCTCGCCCGCGGTGGCCCGGAGGCGGCCTTCCGCGTCGCCGCGCGCTACCGCGAGGCCTTCGGCCGCGACCGCTTCGCCATCGAGTTGCACCGCCATGGCCTGCCCGCCGACGGTCCGCGCAATGCCGGCCTGCAGGCGGTCGCTGCGCGCCTCGACCTCGCCTGCGTCGCCACCCAGGACGCGCACTACCACGACGCCACGCGGGCGATGTTGCACCACGTCGTGACCTGCATTCGCCACGGGACGACCCTTGCCGAGGCGGGGGCGCGCCTGCGCCCGAACGACGAGTACCGCCTGAAATCGGGAGCCGAAATGGCGCGCCGCTTCCGGGACGAGTGCGCCCGCGCCGGGTCACCCGCGCGCGACCCCCTGCGCGCCACCCTCGCCATCGCCGAACGGTGCGCCTTCACCCTCCACGACCTGCGCTACGAGTTCCCCCGCCCGCGCCTGCCCCACGGCGAGTCGGCCCTCAGCTTCCTCACCCGCCTCGTTGAGGCAGGCAAGACCGTCTTCTATCCCGATGCCTCCGACGAGGTCGGCGCGCGCCTCGCGCACGAGCTGGACATCGTCGACCAACTCGGCCTCGCGGGCTACCTCCTCGTCTTCAAGGAGATCGTCGACTGGAGCCAGTCGCAGGGGATCCTCGTGAGCATGCGCGGGTCGGCCCCCGCCTCGGCGATGTTGCACTGCATGGGGTTGTGCCCCATCGATCCCCTCGAGCACGGCCTGCTATTCGAGCGCTTCTGTTCGCCCGAGCGGCGCGAGTACCCCGACATCGACCTCGACTTCCCGCACGAGCGGCGCGAGGAGGTGATCCAGCACATTTACGAGAAGTACGGGCGCACGCACGCCGCGATGGTCTGCGAGGTGATCAGCTACCGGTCGCGCAGCGCCGTGCGCGACGTGGCGAAGGTGCTTGGCCTGCCGGCGGCGCGCGCGCAACGCCTGGCCGACCTCCTCGACTCCCGCGACGCCGACCCCCTGGCGCGCCTCGAGGCCGAGGGGATCCGCGGGCGCCTCGCCGACCTCCTCGTCGACCTGACGCGCCAGCTCGCGGATAGCCCGCGCCACCTCTCGATTCATGTCGGCGGCATGGTCATCTCGTCCGAGCCCCTCAACCACGTCACCCCCGTCCTGCCCGCCCGCATGCCCGCGCGCACCGTCCTGCCGTGGGACAAGGACGACCTGACGATCCTTGCCGAGACCTTCGACGTCCAGCTGATCAAGATGGACCTGCTGTCGCTGGGGATGCTGTCGGCCATCGGGCGGTGCTTCGACCACGTGGCCGACCTGACGGGCGAGCGCCTGGACCTGCACGGCTTCCGCTACGACCCCGGCGTCTACGACCAGTTGTGCGCCGCCGACACGATCGGCCTCTTTCAGGTGGAGTCGCGCGCGCAGCAGTCGTTCCTGCCGCGCCTGCGCCCGCGCAACCTGGCCGACACCGCCATCTCGGTGGGGGCGATCCGTCCCGGGCCGGGGGCGGCGCGCGCGGGCGAGCACATCGTGCGCCGCCGCCAGGGGCGCGAACCCATCACCTACCCGGCGCGCGAGCTGATCCCTGCCCTGCGCGAGACCTACGGCGTCCTCCTCTGGCAGGAGCAGTGCATCCAGGTGGCGGTGATCGCCGCCGGCTACACGCCCGGCGAGGCCGACCAGTTGCGCCGCGCGATGAGCCACAAGCGGTCGGAGGAGCGGATGCACGAGGTCTGCGCCGAGATGGTCGACCGCATGACCGCGCGCGGCTACGACGCAAGCACGGCCGAGGCGGTGCGCGACATGGTCGTCGGCTTCGCCGGCTACGGCTTCCCGCGGGCGCACGCCTACCCCTTCGCGCACCTCGCCCTGATCTCGGCGACGCTGCGCCTGCGCTACCCCGAGGCCTACTACGCCGCCCTGTTGAACTGCCAGCCGATGGGCTTCTACGCCCCCCACACCCTGTTGTGGGACGCCCACCGGCACGGCGTGCGCGTGTTGCCGGTGCACGTCAACTGCAGCGCGTGGGAGTCGACGCTGGAACCCCTGCCTCCTCCCGAGGCACCTGCCCCCCTCGATTCCTCTCCCGCGAAGCGGGGTGGTGGTGGTGCTTCCCTCTCCCGCCGCAGCGGGGGAGGGACTGAGGGTGGGGGTTGTCTCCCGCGAAGCGGCGTGGAGACGCTGCCTACTCCCCTCTCCCGCGAAGCGGGGGAGGGGCAGGGGGTGGGGGTGCGTCCCGCCCCGGCCGTCGCCATCCGCCTCGGGATGTGCGAGGTGCACGGCCTCGGCCCGGCGGCGCGCGAGATCTTCGAGGGCGCCCGTGCCGCCGGACCCTTCCGGTCGCTGGCCGACCTGGTGGTGCGCACCGGGTTCGACCGCGACCGCCTCGAGAGCCTCGCCGAGGTTGGCGCCCTCCTCGGCCTGCCCGCCGGCGCCGCCACCGGGCGTGCCGGACCGGGGCGCGACCGGCGCGCCGCCGCGTGGGTGACCGGCGAACTCGCGGGCCTGGGGCCGGCGTACCTGCCGGGCCTTGCCGAGCAACTGGTGACGGACCCGGCCCTCGAGGCGATGACGGCGTGGGAGGAGGTGCAGGCCGAGTACCGGACGCTTGGCTACGCGCCGAACCGGCACGCGGTGTCGTGGTTGCGCCCGGCCCTCGAGGGGCAGGGAGCGGTGACGGCGACCGGCCTGGTGCGCCAGCGGCACGGGCGGGTGGCGCGGGCGGGTGGCCTGGTGATCTGCCGTCAGCGCCCGGAGACGGCGGGGGGCGTGCTGTTCCTGACGGTCGAAGACGAGACGGGGCTGTTCAACGCGATCGTGCAGGCACCAGCCTACGAGCGTCTACGGCGCGTGTTGCGCGGCGAGGGGTTGGTGGTGCTAGAGGGGGCGGTGCAACACCGCGACAACACGACGCACCTGATGGTGCGCCAGGCGTGGGCGTTGCGCCCCGGCGGGACGATCGCCGTGCCCGCCCCGGTGGGGGTGCGCAGCCACGACTTCCGGTGAGGTGATCGCGAGACGTTAGCGAGCCAAATGACGATACGGACCCGCAGCGACCGAGGAAACTACGCCAGTCGCGCCGTCGCCCCCTCGCCCTCCCCTTCCACCGCTACCAACCCGTCGCGTGCGAGGTCGCCAAGCAAGCCAAGCAACCACGCGCGGCGCGCCACCGCCTCGTACGTCGGGTCCACCGACGGCCCGAGGGCGTCCACCGACAGCGTCGCGCCCGGCGGCAACGCGCGCAGGGCCGCGACCGCGCGACCGCGGAACCACCGGCGCGACCCCTCGAACCGTTCCGGTGCCCGCCGCGCCGGGTCCGGCCGGTAGGTCGCGCGCGTCTCCGCGACCCGGGCCAGGCCTTCCATGCCCGGCAGTGCCATCGGCCCGGCACCGGCAGGCGTCGCCTCCACCGCACTCACGGCGGCGCACCAGTCGCGTACCGGACACGCCCCGCATCGCGGCGCCCGCGCCACGCAGGTCGTCGCCCCCAGGTCCATCAGGGCCTGGTTCCAGTCGTACACGTCCGCGTCGTCCGGCAACGCGGCGCGCGCCATCGCCCACCCGTGCCGGTCGGCCGGTACCCCCGGCGCCGGCGCGATCCGGAACACTCGGTCAAGCACGCGCCCCACGTTCGTGTCAAGCACCGCTTCGGGCAGGCCGAACGCGAAGCACGCGATCGCGCCGGCGGTGTACGGCCCGATGCCCGGCAACGCGCGCAGCGCCTCGACCGACGCCGGAAGCGTCCCGCCGCTGGCCTCGACCACCGTCCGCGCGACCTCGTGCAACGCCACGGCGCGCCGGTTGTAGCCAAGCCCCGCCCACGCCCGGATCACG
The DNA here is from genome assembly GCA_945865725.1 of Thermoflexus hugenholtzii JAD2. Lineage (GTDB taxonomy): Bacteria > Chloroflexota > UBA11872 > UBA12225 > UBA12225 > CAILQO01. Next base: position 9,765 of record CAMBEO010000015.1, read on the forward strand.
TCGGCGCGCGGCGCCGTCGCGAGGTCGCGCAACGTCGGGAAGGACGCCAGGAATGCCTCCCACTTCGGGCGCACGCGGTCGACCTGGGTCTGTTGCAGCATCGCCTCGGCCACGAGGATGGCGTACGGGTCGCGCGTGCGCCGCCACGGCAGGTCGCGCCCCTCCCGCCGGTACCACCCGAGGATCGCCGCCTGCACCGCCCCTGCCTTGGCCCCGGGCAGGCGAACCGTCGCGGTCGACGCAACCCGTCCCCGGCGCGCCGGGGCACCGGGCGCGTGGCCGGCGTCCGTCGCTTCCGGTGATGGCTTGCCTCGTGACGGGACCGGGTCGTCGGCCTTGGCGGGCGCCAGAGGTACCGGGACGTCGTCGGTGGAAGCATCGATGAAGCGCGGCATCGGGGGATTCTAGGGAAGCGCCCGGTGCACGCCCCACATTGCGTGGTGCCGGGACGGCGCCCCGAGCGCCGCCGCGTATCCTGTCCTGTGTCCGTGCGCCGGGTTGCCCGCGCGCGTCCCCGATGGAGCCCCGTCCCCTGATGCCCGCGCCCTTCCGCTTCACCCTCGAGGCGACCGACCCGGTCACCGGCGCGCGGGCCGGGCGCTTCGAGACCCCTCGCGGCACCATCCTCACCCCGACGTTCATGCCGGTCGGCACGCAGGCGACCGTCAAGTCGCTCACCCCCGACGACCTGCACGGCCTCGGGGCGCAGGTGATCCTCGCGAACACCTACCACCTGCACCTCCGGCCCGGCGAGGACCTGATCGAACGCCTTGGCGGCCTCCACCGCTTCATGCGGTGGGACGGTCCCATCCTCACCGACTCCGGCGGCTTCCAGGTGTTCAGCCTCGCCCACCTGCGCAAGGTCACCGAGGAGGGCGTCGCCTTCCGGTCGCACATCGACGGCAGCGCGCGCCTCCTCACCCCCGAGGTGGCGACGCGCATCCAGGAGCGCCTTGGAGCGGACATCGCGATGGCGTTCGACCACTGCGTCGACCTGCCCGCGACCTACGAGAAGACGCGCGACGCGATGGAACGCACGCACCGGTGGCTTGACCGGTGCCTCACGGCGCACGCCCGCCCGGACCAGGCCCTTTTCCCCATCGTGCAGGGCGGCACCTTCGACGACCTGCGCATCGAGAGCGCCGAGGCGATCCGCCGCATCGACGCCCCCGGTTACGCCATCGGCGGCGTCAGCGTCGGCGAAACCAAGGAGGACGCCCGGCGGATCGTCGCCCTCGTCGCGCCGCGCCTGCCCGCCGACCGGCCGCGCTACCTCATGGGTGTCGGTTCGCCGGAGGACCTCGCCAACGGGGTCGCGGGTGGTGTCGACCTCTTCGATTGCGTCCTGCCCACCCGCATCGCGCGCAACGGCACCGTCCTCACCGACGCCGGGCGCATCACCCTGACCCGCGGGGCGCTGCGGGACGTCGACGGCCCCATCGAGGGAGATTGCGACTGTTACACGTGCCAAAACTTCACGGTGGCGTACTTGCACCACCTCTTCAAGGCCGAGGAGCTGCTTGGGCACCGCCTGGCAACGATCCACAACCTGCGCTACATGGCGCGCCTCGGGGCACGAATGCGGCAGGCGATCCTTGCAGGCACGTACGGCACGTGGCGCGACCAGTTCCTCGCGGGCTATCGCGTCGCCGACGAGGCCGTCGCGCAGGCGCAACGCGACCGGCGCGTTGCCGCGTGGCAGGCGGCCCGGCCGGGATTGGACGCGCGGACGGCGGCCCGTAAGGCGGTCGCGCTCGCAGGGGATGGCGATGGTCTCGGGCACGACTGACCGGCGGCACCGGCCCGCCGGAGTGCAGCCCGCCCGCCGGGGAACGCCGGGCCCGGGCGGGGGGACGCACGCCGCCCCGACCGGCGGCGACGTGACCGTCGCCGAAGTCGTCCGAGTCCTGATGCCGGGCGCCCGAATCGTCGGTGGCGCCGCCGGTGCGGGCGCCCGGGTGAACTGGGCGACGACCCTCCGCGGACGCCCGCCCGCGTTCGAGCCGCGCGGTGGCGGGGAACTCGTGCTTGCACCGCGCGCCTCCCTCGACGGCCTGCGCCACGCCGACGTCGCCTTGACCATCCCACGGATCCTCGAGGGACTCGCGACCGCCGGCGCCGTCGGCCTCGTCGTGCCCGCCCCGGCCGCGCGCGAGGACGTCGCCGTCGCCGACCGCCTTGGCCTGCCGCTTGTCGAGGTGCCCGCGGCCCTCGCCCTGACCGAGATCGACCGCGAGGTGATCTCGCTGGTGCTCGACCGGCGCAGCGAGATGCAGGCCCGCGCCAGCGCCCTGTATCGAGAGCTGGCGGGCCTGTCGGTCGAGGGCGGCGGCATCGACGGGATCCTCGCGCGCGCCGCCGCCCTCACCGGCCACGGCGCCGTCTTCGAGGACGAACGCTTCAATGTCCGCGCGATGGCCGATCCCGAGGGGTCCTCCACCATCCTGCCCGGCACTGGCGAACCGGTCGCGGCGACCCTGACGTCCGTCGAGGAACGTGGAGTGGTCCTGTCATGGGTGCGATCACACCCGGCGAATGGCACCACGCCGCCAGCGACGACCGTGCGGGCCGCGCGATGGAACCTCCACCGCGCCGTCGCCCCCGTCTACACCGGCGAGCGGTTGCGCGGCCTCGTCAGCCTTTGCGCCGGCGCCGACGCCCTCGTGGATTTCGACCTGCTCGCCGTGAGCCGCCTCGCCGCCGTCTGCGCCGTCGAGCTGTCGAAGGAGGACGCCGTCCTCGCCGCCGAGCAGCGGGTGCAGGGCGACCTGATGGACGACATCCTGCGCGCGGGAAGCGACCCGGAACAGGTCGCCCGCCCAGCGATGCGCGCCGGCCTGTCGCCGACCGGGACGTTCGGCGTCGTCGTCATCGGCATCGACGGCGAGGTGCCCGGCGCGACCATTGCCGAGGTCGCCGCGTCGATCCAGCGCCTCGTGCGGGACCGCGGTTCGCCGGCCCTCTGCCGCGCCGGGGACTCCGAGGTCGTCGTCGTCTGCGAGGTCGCCGCCGGCACGGCCGGAACCGGTGGCGTGGCGCACGACGCCGCCGAGCTTGACCGGTCGCTCCGCGTCGTCGCGCGGGCCATCGCCGACCTCGCCGCCGCCCGCCTCGCGGGCACCCCGACCGGCGCGGGGGTCAGTCGCCCGCACTCCCCCCTCGGCGCCTTGCCCGAGGCGATTCGCGAGGCGCGCGAGGCCTGGCGGATCGGGCGTCGCGTCAACGGTGCCGGTACCCTCGCCGCCTACGCCGACCTGCGCCTTGATCGCGTCCTCTATGCCCTGCGAGACGCGCCCGAGTTGCGCCAGTTCTGCGACCAGAGCCTTGGCACACTCATCGAGTACGACCGTCGTTCGGGCCAAAACCTTGTCGCGACCCTTGAGGCCTTCTTCGCTTGCCACGGCAACCTCAGCCAGGCGGCCATCCGGCTGCAGCTGCACCGCAACTCCCTCCTCTACCGGATCGGCCGGATCGAGGAGGTTGGCGCCATCGACCTTGAGGATCCCGAGACCAGGCTTGCCCTGCATGTCGCGCTGAAGGCGCGGCGCCTCCTGGCGCCGACCTAGGCGCGGGACCGCCCGGAGCGCCGCCGACCTTGCGGCGCGACCCGGCCACGTGGCACGAAAGGAACCGCCGATGGCCGAGGCTTCGACCGACCGCCACGCGCTTCGCGAGCGCACCCTCCAACGCGTCGCCGACGAGCACGTCCGCTTCGTCAACCTCCAGTTCACTGACGTCGTCGGCCTCGTCAAGAGCGTCACGATCCCGGCGCACCAGTTCGCCGACTGCATCGACCACGGCAAGTGGTTCGACGGGTCCTCGATCGAGGGGTTCGCCCGCATCGCTGAGAGCGACATGTACCTCGACCCGGATCTCACCACCTTCGAAGTGATCCCGTGGGAGCGTGGCGACGACACCACGGCGAAGGTCATCTGCGACGTCTTCACCCCCGAGGGGGAGCCGTTCCCGGGGGACCCGCGCCACGTCCTGCGCCGCGCGGTCCGGGAGGCCGAGCGCCTCGGCTACCGGTTCAACACCGGGCCGGAACTCGAGTTCTTCCTCCTGCGCCTGTCGAACGAGGGCGTCGTCAGCCTCACGCCGCACGACGAGGGCGGCTACTTCGACTTGTCGACCGACCTGGCGAGCCAGGTGCGCAAGGAGATGGTCAACGCCCTCGAGGCTCTCGGGATCACCGTCGAGACGAGCCACCACGAGGTGGCCACCGGCCAGCACGAGATCGACTTCCAGTACGACGAGGCGTTGCGCACCGCCGACAACGCGGTCACGTTCCGGTATGCCCTGAAGGCGGTCGCGCGGCGCTTCGGCCTGCACGCGACGTTCATGCCCAAGCCGTTTTACGGCCTCGCCGGTTCGGGCATGCACACCCACATGAGCCTGGCCGACATCACGACGGGCAAGAACCTGTTCGCCGACCCGGGCAACGAGTACGGCCTCTCCCCGCTGGCGCACCACTTCACCGCCGGCGTGCTCAAGCACGCGCGATCGATGTCCGCCATCCTGTCGCCCCTTGTCAACTCGTACAAGCGCCTGGTGCCCGGCTACGAGGCCCCCGTGTACATCAGTTGGGCGCGCGTCAACCGCTCGGCCCTCATCCGGATCCCGAAGATCTCGGCCGGCAAGCCCCAAAGCGCGCGCATCGAGCTGCGCTGCCCCGACCCGAGCTGCAACCCGTACCTCGCGTTCGCCGTGATGTTGCGCGCCGGCCTCGAGGGCGTCCGCGAGAAGCTGGCCCCGCCCGCACCCGTCGAGGAGAACCTTTACGAGTTCGACGCCCGGATGCTGGCCCACCACGGCGTCCAAACCCTGCCGACAAACCTGCGCGAGGCCCTCGACGAGATGGAGCGGGACGACCTGATTCAGGAGACGCTAGGCTCACACGTGTACGAGCGGTTCCTGGAGGCGAAGCGCCAGGAGTGGGACGAGTACCGGGTCCGCGTTAGCGAGTGGGAGATCGAGCGCTACTTGCACGTGTTCTAGGTGGACGCCGCGCGCCGCGCGGCTCCTCCTCCGGAATGGTCGGTGCTATACTTGGCGTGCCCGGGCGATCCGCACGGGCGTGCCGTCGCATTGGTCCGGCGCGTGCCGGATCGGTCCCGTTGCCGGGGCCGCGACGCGACGGCCTTCCTGCCGCGACCGCGCGTCGCGGCAATCCCATGGGAAGGAACCATCACCTTGGCAAGGCGCCCGTACGAGGCCGTCCTGATCCTCAACCCGAACGTCGAGGAAGAGGAACTGGCCGGTGTCCAGGAAAAGGTCCTGGAACAGATCACCGCCCGCGGCGGCGAGGTGTCGCGCGTCGATACCTGGGGTCGGCGTCGGATGTTCTACCCGATCAAGCACCAGCGCGACGGCCACTACCTGGTGTGCCACTTCAACGCCGAGGCGCCGGTGATCAAGCAGATCGAGACGCAGTGGTTGATCACTGATGGCCTGTTGCGCCACCTCGTGATCCGCCGCGACGCGGACTGAGGGGCGGAGGTCGCCGGCATGGCGCGCGTCGACCGGGGAGGAGTGCGATGGCCCGTTCACTGAACAAGGTCATGTTGATCGGTCACCTTGGACGCGATCCGGAGATGCGCTACACCCCGGGCGGCGACCCGGTCGTCAACTTTTCGATCGCGACCAGCCGGACGTGGACCGACCAGGGAACCAACGAGCGACGCGAGGCCACGGAGTGGCACAACATCGTCGCGTGGCGCCGCCTCGCCGAGACCTGCCAGCGCTACCTTCGCAAGGGAAGCCTCGTGTACATCGAGGGACGCCTTGAGACCCGGTCGTGGGATGACCGCGAGACCGGCAAGAAGAACTACCGTACCGAGGTCATCGCTGACGAGATGAACATGCTCGACTCGCGCCCCGAAGGCCAGGAGGGTAGTGACTCCCAGGAGGAGCGCACTACCACCGCCCGGCGCCCGTCCGCGTCCCCGGCCTCGCGGGACGGGGGACGGGAGGGCGCGCGCGACCGGTCGCACCTGCGTCCGGTCGGGGGCGCCAGCGACGGCGCCGACGACGACCGCCACATGGACCTCGACGACACCCCGTTCTGACCACGGGGCAGCGGCCCGTTCGCGCGGGCCCGCCCCGAACCCATTGACCCGGAGCTTGCATCGTGTCCGAGACCCCTGAAAACTTCGAAACTGAGACCGTTGCCGACGCGCCCGCGCCCGCGCCCGCGTCCGCGCCCGCCGCGGCGGCCCCGGCCGGCTATTCCGGATCCGCCCCGCGCGGCGACCGCCCACCCCGTCGCGACGGTCGTGGCGACTCTCGCGGCGAGGGCCGTGGTGAAGGTCGCGGCGAGGGCCGCGGCGGGCGTGACTTCCGGTCGCGCCGCAAGGTATGTGCCTTCTGCGTTGACCGGGGCCGGATCATCGACTACAAGGACGCCTCGCGCTTGCGTCGCTTCCTTTCCGACCGGGCCAAGATCGAACCGCGCCGCAAGACCGGCACCTGTGCCAAGCACCAGCGGCGCCTCTCCACCGCCTTGAAGCGCGCGCGGTTCCTCGCCCTCCTGCCCTACACCGGCATCCATCTCCGCAACGCCGACCGGGGCGCGTAGCCGGCAGGCCGGGGCCCCGACCGGGGTCCCGGCGCCGCGCCGCGCATCACGCCCGCGTGCTACACGTTGGCATCCGTAGACCGCTTGTGACCACGGCCTCGCCATGACCGACGCACCACGCGCACCGCGTGCCCCCGACCCCCAGACGCCCGCGTCGCCGCCGTCCCCGGCGGCGACGCGACTCACTCCCCGTGCGGCAAGCACGAACCCTGTTGCGCCCGCCGGCAAGGCATCACCCGTCGCCAGCAAGTCTGCGACGGGGCCCCGATCCGCGCGCGGCGGGGCGCCCCGCCGGTCCCCTTTCGCGCGGCTCGTCGCGTGGTTCGCGCCCGCCGACGACATCGCACCCGCGGCCGCCCGCGAGGTAATGACGGCGCGGATCGCGACCGTCGTCCTCGGCACCATCATCGTCGCTTCGGTGGTCTCCGGTTCCGGGGCCGTCCTCTGGGACCGGGTCATCTACGGGCGCCAGGCAATGCTTCGCGTTGACGGCACCGACGTCAGCGTCGAGGAGTTCCGCGCCTGGTTCAGCTACCGGCAGAACCTCCTCATCGCCTCGATCCAGCAGGCCGAGTCGCTTGGCGGTGGCGCCGGACAGCCCACGCCCGCACCGGGCGACTCTGCGGCGTCGCAGGCCTACTCGATGCGCGAGATGTGGCGGCAGCGCGCGTCCCAGTTGCAGGGCCAGCTGAACTCCCTCAGCACGACCCTCACCGACGAGTTCGTCGAACGGCCGATCGTCCGTGCGGAGGCGCGCCGGCGGGGCATCGTCGTCACGCCAGACGAGATCGATGCCGAGTTGCGGTCGATCACCGGGTGGCAGGATCCCGGCGGCACGCCCACGCCGGGTATCACGCCGTCGCCTGCCGGCGCGACGCCCGTGCCGCCAACCGCGACGCCGCTACCGCCCGAGCCGTCCCCGACGCCATCAGGTGCCACGCCGACGCCCGTCCGCACCCCGCGACCGGCCCCCACCTCGCGTGCCAAGGCGCGGCGCCCGAACACCCTCGACCAGGCCATCACCGACTTCGCCAAGTTCGCTGGCGGGACGTCGGACATCATTCGCGAGGATGCCGAGCTGGTGGTGGTGCGCCGGAAGGTTGGCGAGGCGATTGCCGACCAGACGCCCAAAACGACCGAACAGGTGAAGGCGCGCCACGTCCTCGTCGCCGAGGAGGCGGGCGCCAAGAGCGTGGTCGCACGCCTAGGCGCCGGTGAAAGCTTCGACGCGGTGGCGGCCGACGTCTCGACCGACACCAGCAACAAGGACAAGGGCGGCGACCTTGGATGGTTTGGCAAGGGAGCCATGGTGGCGCCCTTCGAGGAGGCCGCCTACGCCCTCGCGGTCGGGCAGGTCAGCGCGCCGGTCAAGACCCAGTTCGGGTGGCACGTGATCCGCCTTGACGAACGAGACTCGACGCGGGTCCTCGAGGACCCGCAGTGGGCGCGGGCGAAGGAAGATGCCTTCCCCAAGTGGTTGGACTCCGAACGCGACGCCAAGGGCGCCGAGCGGCTCATGACCGAACCCATGCGCGAGTGGGTCCTGCGTAACGCGACGCCGCTCCGGCCATCCACAGGCGAGTGACCCCGGCTCCAGGACCGGCTGTTTCCTGCCCAGATCGTGGCGTCAGGGAAACAGCCAAGGACCGGGCGATGGGTAGGTCCACCCGACCGGGTGCGCATCGTCGAGGGGCACCGGCAACTGGCCCGTCGGCGCCGCGCCGCCAAGGCCGAAGATCGTCCGAACCAGCGCCCGCAACGTCGCCGGTCGCATCCCGTAACCGGTCAGGAAGGCGTCCGGGCGCGCCGGCGCCACGACCCCGTAGTCGTACGGTGATCGCAGGGCCACGACGACGGTCGGCGCGCCGGTGCCGGTAATGGCGGCCACGAGGTCGCGCTGCCCGGCGAAGCGGATCGCCTCGTAGGTTCCCACGACGACCAAGGCGGCCCCGCGCGCGCACGCGGTCGCCGAGGCCCGGTCCGCCGAGGTTGGCGAGAGGCCCACGTCGACGACCTGTACCGTCCCGTGTTCCTCGATGACGGCCTCGCCGAGCGTCGCTGGCCCGGAGACGGGCACGACGATCTCCTGACCGGCGACCTCCCTCAGGCGCGGTTGCACGACGCAGACCCGTTCGTCGGCGCCCGGCCACGCGGGCAGCAGCGGGCGCGACTGCACCAGGGTGATCGACCGTTGGGCCACCTCGGCGGCCACGATGGCTGGCGCTTCGGGCACGGCGAGGTCCAGCACCGGGTCTCCGACCAGGCCGACCGCCACCTTGGCGCGCAGGATCCGGCGCACGCTGGCGTCGAGGCGCGCTTCGGGGATCGTGCCCCGGCGAACGGCGGCCACGATCTCCGCGTGCGCCTGGCGCGCCAGTTTCGCGTCGCGCCGGAACAGCAGCAGGTCGGTCCCGCCCAGGAAGGCGCGAACCGCCGCGCCGGGCGTGCCGTAGCGGTCGATGACCGCGCCCATCTCGAGGTCGTCGCTGACGATCAGGCGATCCTCGCCGACGAGGTCGCGCAACTCGCGCAGGGCACGAGGCGACAGGCTTGCGGGAACCCCGGACCCCTCGCCGGCCGTCAGGACCGGCACCTCGACGTGCGCGGTCATCACTCCCGCGACGCCGGCCTCGACCGCTAACCGGAACGGCGGCGACTCGATCGCGTCGAGGTGGGCGCGGTCAAGGGCGAGGAGCGGCAAGGCGAGGTGCGAATCGATCGAGGCATCGCCGTGGCCCGGCCAGTGCTTCGCGATGGCGAGGACGCCCGCCGCCTGTTGCCCGCGGATCGCCGCCGCGCCCAGCCTCCCGACCATCGCCGGGTCCGATCCGAAACTCCGCGTGCCGATCACCGGGTTGGCCGGGTTGCTGTTCACGTCGACGACCGGGCCGAGGTTCATCGTGATGCCCACGTCGCGCAGCTCGCGGGCGACCGCGGCGGCGGCACGGGCGGCCAGGGCCTCTGAGCCAGTCGCGCCAATCGCCATTGCGCCCGGGAAGAGGGTCGCGGCCTCGCCGACACGCACCACCGGGCCGCCCTCCTGGTCGACCGCAAGCAGCAGGGAGACGCCGTCACCCCTTCGCGCGCGCGATTGGAGGGCGCCGACCAGTGCGCGCACGCGCGCGGCGGACCCACGCCCGACGTTGTCTTGGAACAAGATGACGCCGCCTACCCGGAGGTCATCGATCAAGGACAGGACCTCGGGCGTCGGCACGTCGCCAGCGAACGCGACCACCATCACTTGACCGACCTTCCCCGCGAGGGGCATCGCGCCGATGATCCGCTCGACCTCCGGGGAGGTCGGTGGCAGGCCCGGGACTACCGGTCGGGCCGGCCCCACTTGCGCGTGCCCTGCGTCGATCGCGACGGCGAGGCAGGCGGTCGCGACGGTGGCGACCACGGCAAGGCGTGCCCGCCACGATGGCCGACCGGTCGCCGGTCGCTTGCGCCCGGGTGCGAGAGTGGTCATGGACACCAGAACGGGCGGCGCGCGCCGGTCGGATGCGTGCGTCCCGGACCCGTCGGTTCCCGTGGCCACGTGGCCGTGATGCCCCGGAGGCTAGGCGGATCGGGTCACGAGGTGGCACGCGACCTCGTGCGACCCTTCGACGGAACCGGCCGGCCGGGCAAGGGTCGGGGTGGCTACCTCGCACGTCCCCTCTTCGAAGAGGGGGCAACGCGGGTGGAAGGTGCAGCCGGACGGCAACCGGAACAGGCTCGGGATCTCCAGGCTTCGCAACTCGACCCGGGCCTTGTTGCGCGTCACCTCCGGGTCCGCCTCCGGGATGGCCGAGAGCAGTGCGCGGGTGTATGGATGTTGCGGGCGGGCGATGATGTCAGACGCGAGTCCGATCTCGACCATGCGGCCGACATACATCACGCCGATGCGCCCGCCCCACGCGAAATAGCGTGCGAGGGCCAAGTCGTGCGTGATGAAGAGGAAGCCGGTCCCCAGTTCCCGTTGCAACCGCAACATCGTGTTCAGGAGGCTGATCCGGATCGAGACGTCGACCATTGAGACCGGTTCGTCCGCGACGATGAACCGGGGTTCCACCGTCAGGGCGCGCGCGATCGCGACCCGTTGGCGCTGCCCACCCGACAACTGGTGGGGGTACTTGTCAAGAAAGTCGGCCGATGGCGTCAGGTCGACGAGGTCCAGGAGTTCGGCGGCGCGGCGGCGCGCCCCCGCATTGCCGGATGCGAACCGGTGGCGTAGCAGGGGCGCTGCCAGGGTTGCCCCCACGGTGTGCAGCGGATTGATCGAGGCATACGGGTCTTGGTGCACGAGTTGCACGCCACGGCGGAACCGGTTGAAGTCCTGGCCGCGAAGCCTGGCGATGTCGTGCCCTTCGAAGAGGACCCGCCCACCGGTCGGTGCCAGGAGGCCGGCGGCGATCTTCCCGGCCGTCGTCTTGCCGCAGCCGCTTTCGCCGACGAGGCAGACGATCTCGCCGGGCGCCGCGCTGAACGACACGCCGTCGACCGCCTTGACCACGCCGCGCGGCGTGCGGAAGTGGCAGCGCACGTCCTCGAGGGAGATGAGCGGGACGGGCGTGCCCTCGCCGGGTCGCGCGCCCGCGGGCGACGCTTGAAGGGTCGTCATCGGCGCGGACTCACTTTCCGGGCGTGCCGCCCGCGTGGCGGTCGAAGGTCTTGGACGCGGCTTCGGCATGGAAGCACGCGACGACGTGGCCACCCGCGCCGGGCACCGGCGACCGTTCCGGGTCGACCCTCAGGAGGTCGGGATCCGACGCCTCGCACGTCGCGGTCGCGAACGTGCAACGCGGGCGGAACGCGCACCCGACGGGCAGGTCGATAAGGTCGGGCGGTTGCCCCCGCACCGAGTCGAGGGCGCGGAAGTCGCCGGAAAGCGTCGGCACCGCGTTCAGCAGGCCAAGGGTGTACGGGTGATGCGGCGCGTAGAACATGTCGGCCACCGGCCCGCACTCGACGATCCGGCCGGCATAGACCGTCGCGACGTGGTCGGCGAGTTCAGCGGCCAGCGCGAGGTCGTGCGAGACGAGGACGAGGGCGAACTGGCGTTCCTGCTTCAGGCGTCGGAGCAGGTCGATCACCGTCCGTTGCGTCAGGATGTCAAGCGCCGTCGTCGGCTCGTCAAGAATGATCACCTGCGGGTCAAGAAGAAGGCCCATCGCGATCAGGACGCGTTGGCGCATGCCGCCCGACAGCTCGTGCGGGTACGACCCCATGACCCGGTCCGCGTCCAGTTGCACGAGGCGCAGCAGTTCCACCGCGCGGGCCTCGGCGGCGCGCTTGTCGGTCATTCCGTGGGCGCTCGCCACGTCGAGAAACTGGTCGCGGACGCGGATCACCGGGTTCAGCGCGTTCAGCGCCGACTGGAACACCATCGCGCACTCGTTCCACCGGTAGTGGCGCAGGCGAGAGGCGCCCAGGCGCAACACGTCGACCGCCCGCGGACCTCGCCGGTAGATCACCGTCCCGTCCGTGATGCGCGCGGCGCGCACCAGCAGACGCACGAGGGCGAGGGCCACGGTCGTCTTGCCGGAACCACTCTCGCCGATCAGCGCGAGCGTCTCACCCCGCCGCAGGTCAAAACTGACCTTGCGCACCGCCTTGACTGCCCCGCGACGCACGCGATACTCGACCGTCAGGTCGCGCACTGACAGGACGACGTCATCGGCGATCTGCGAGACGTCGACTCGCGCATCCACGGCGTCGCTCCAGGGCAGGCGCAACGCGGTCGGGGGTGCGAAGGCCCCGCGTTCGCCGGGGTCCGTCGGCAACGGGCGCGCGGTGGTCGCTCCGGTCACGTCAATTCCCCTTGCGCAGGCGCGGGTTGAAGATTTCCTCGAGCGACCGTGCAAGCAAGATCAACGAGAGCTGCAACAAGGAAATGGCGATGACCGGGGCGAGGATGTAGGCCAGGGCATTCTTGTAGAAGATCGCGCCGCGCACCCATGCCAGTTGCAGCATCACGCCCCAGTTGTTCCCCGTCAGCGGCACCAGCCCGAGGAAGATCAGGCCGACCTGCAGGAAGATCGCATTGATCATCCCCAGCGTGAAACTGATCGCGACGTAGCCGCTCATGCTTGGCAGGATCTCTTGGAACACGATGTGCGCGGTCCCGAGGTCCAGGCATCGGGCCGCCTCGACGTAGTCGCGTTGGCGCAAAGACAGCACCTGCGACCGGATCGCGCGCATGAGTGCGGGCCACCCGAGGGCGGCGAGCAATACGCCCAGCAGGACGATGTTGTTCAGGCGCACGAAGGACGCCAGCACCAGCAGGAGCGGGAACTGCGGGATCGTCAGGATGATGTCCGCGATCCCCAGCACGATCGAGTCGAACCACCCGCCAAGGAAGCCGGCCAGTGCGCCGAGGGTGACCGCGACAAACGTCGTGATCAGGGCCGTCGTCGTCGCGACGATGATGATGTCGCGCCCGCCGTGAACGATCTGCGATAGGACGTCCCGCCCCTGGTAGTCGGTGCCGAGGGGATACTCGGCCGACGGCAGCAGGTAGATCTTGTCAAGCTTTGGCTTGATATCGATGGGGAAGAACGCCGGCCCGATGAAGGCCATGGCCAGGAAGAAGGTGACCCCGAGGAAGCCGAGCGCCCCGGACGGTTGGCGGAGGAGCGCGCCGATGGTGACGGCGATCGCCCGGAGGGCACCCATCCCCGGGATGGCCTGGATCAGCGACATCGTCGCGGCGGTCATGCGGTCCTCGTCCCTCGTGGCGGCGCGCCGCCTACTGCCCGACCCGTACGCGTGGGTCGATGTAGCCGTACAACAGGTCGGCGAGGAGGTTCGCGAAGACGACCGACACCGTCGTGATCAGGAAGCACCCCTGCATCACCGGGTAGTCGCGCCCGCTCACCGCCGACACCAATATCTGGCCGATCCCGCGATAAACGAAGATCGACTCGATGAGGACCGACCCGCCAAAGACGAACCCGATGCTCAACGTGAATTGCGTGAACAAGGGCAGGATGGCGTTCCGCCCGACGTAGGCGGTGCGGATGCGTCCGTCACTCAGGCCCTTCGCGCGCGCGAAACTGACGTAGTCCTCCTCGAGGGTCGCCGTCGTCGATGCCTTCATCGTCAGCATCCACGTGCCGACCGTCGTGACGACGTACGTGATGATCGGCAGGGTGGCGTGGAACAGCACGTCGAGGACGAACGTGAGCGTGAAGCCCGGTTGGATCCCCGGTGACATGGACCCGCGCATCTTGACCACCGGCAGCAGTTCCCACCGCACCCCGAGGAAGATGATCAGGATCATCGCGATGAGGTAGTTGGGGATCGAGTGGAGGAGTGACCCGATCATGGTGAGGCCGTAGTCGACGACGCTGCCTCGCCAGTACGCCATCACCGCGCCGAGGACGATACCGAGGACGAAACTCACGATCAGCGAGATGCCGACGCAGAAGAGCGTCCACGGGAGGAAGGCGACGATGATCGTGGTCACCTTGACGCCTTGCGACTTGATCGACGTCCCCAGGTCGCCCTGCGCCAGCTTGCCGATGTAGCCCAGGTACTGGAGGTACATCGGCTGGTCCAGGTCGATCACGAAGAGCGAGGCCGCCTGGTCGCGGGCTTCCGAGTACGGCAGGCCGTACTGGGCGATCAGTTGGCCGATGTACTGCTCGATCGGGTTCCCTGGCATCAGGCGGACGAGGAAGAAGGTGAGCGTGGCGACGGCGAAGACCGTCACGATCGCCTTGACGACCCGTTGCAGGACGTAATTGCTCCGGACCGCGTACCACGCGAGGGCGACGGACGCCGCAAGCGTGTCCGACGGCGGGGCGGGTGGCGACACTGCAACCACGTGCAACTCCCCTCAACCCGTCGCATGGTTCGCGCACGGGAACGATCCCCAGCCGGGGGCATCGGGACTACCCTCGACCGGGGCCCAGCGGGCAGGTCCCGGAACGACGCCCCGGCCGTGAGGGCCGGGGCGCGTTCGAAGTGCCAGCGGGCGGCTAAATCGCCTGGAGGGTGCCGTCCAGCATGAGCATGATGACGAACGAGTCGGCGTACGGGCTGTTTTCCCAGATGGGATCGCCGACGGGAGGCCATCCCTTGACCCGGAACCCCTCGGGCGCCGGGTTGTTGCCAAGGCGCTCGTACTGCGGGATGTTCGGCAGCAACTCGTTGTAGGCCAGCGCCACGCGCGCGATCAGGTCCTTTTGCGCGTCCTTGTCGAGGCCTTGCGCCGAGGCGGTGACCATCGCATCGAGGTCCACCTCGCCGCCGAGGGCATCAACCCTCTGGATGAGTGGGTACGCCATGGCCGGACCGGCGCCTGCGGGCGTGTTCCACGTGACCAGGTTCTGGACGAAGGCAAAGTGCGGGTGCGGGTTGCCCGACCCCCACCCCTGGATCACCATCTGGAAGTTGCCGGCCTGCGTGTCCGGCGTCAACTGGGTGAAGGTGATCAGGCGGACCGCCGTCTTGATGCCGAACGCGGTCAACTGCTCCGCGACCGCCTGGGCGAGGGCCGAGTTGTCGGCGAACTCCGCCGGCACGGTCACCTCGTATTCCATCCGCTCGCCGTCGGGGCTCACGTAGACGCCGTCGCTGCCCTTCTTGTAGCCCGCGCCGGACATGAGCGACTCGGCAGTGGCCAGGTTGTAGTCGTAGCGGTTGAGCTTCGCGACCTGGTCGGGCGTCATCCACTTCTCGACCAGTCGGTCGGAGAAGCCGGCCATGAACTTCGGCGGCTCGGCCGACTCGCCCAGGGCGGCGGCGGCCCCGATCTCGCGCCGGATCGCGTGCGCGATCGCCTGGCGGACCGCCTTCGGCGCGATCGCCGGCATCTTGGCGTAGTTGAAGTACAGCGCCGGGCCTGCGTAGGTCGGCGGTCGCAGGATGCGGAAGCCGAGGTCCTTGAACGCCTTCTCGGTGGCCGGCGGGAAGCCGTGCGTCGCGTAGTCGACCTCCTTCGAGAGGACGATCGGCGTGACGGTCGGGGTCTCGCCGTTGTACAGCGTGATGCTGTCAAAGGTGACGTTCTTGGCTGCCCAGCTGGAGGCGTTCTTGACGAGCGTCAACTGCGCCTCGGTCATGCTCCTCTGGTCGATCGAGAACGGGCCCGAGACGACCTGCGACTTCGGACGGAACTCGCTCAAGTCCTTCCGGACGGCCTTCCACTCGTCGGAGTCCGAGGTAAGGCCCTTGTTCACGATGTCCCGGACCTTGTTCGCCCACTCGCCGTAGATGGCGCTGGGGCGGATTTGCATCCGGAGCACGTACCGCTCGACCGTCGTCGTCGGCTTGGCCATGATGAAGTTGACGGTGTAGTCGTCCGGGGTCTCGATCCGGTCGAGGTACCGCCAGACGACGTTGTTCAGCAACTTCTGGATCATGAAGGTGTTGACCACGTCCTTCGACCCGAAGCTGCTGCCGTCGCTCCACTTGGCGCCTTGGCGAAGCTTGACCTGGAAGGTCGCCTTCTCGACGTTCGTCTCCCAGGACGTCGCCATCAACGGCATCCACGTCCCGGTTGCCCAGTAGTACATCCCGAGCGGCATCTCCATGAGGTCGTAGTAGATGCCAAGGTTCAGGTTGCCGGTGGCGTAGCTGTTGTAGTGCCCGGTCGGGGGCATGTCGTAGGGCCACGCGCCATTGAACGCCTTGCCGGCACCCATGCCGTACTGCGCGAGTGCCGTCGCCGGGATCGCGCCCGACGCCGCGCCCAACACCGCGCCCGCGAGGCCGATGGCCTGCCGACGGCGGACGCCTGAGGTGAAGCCCTGGGTCATCTCAGCCAATCCTTTCTGGTCCTGCCGGGACCGGTGCCGCGTGCCGGGACGTCTCGCCGTGGCGCCAGGTACGGCCCCCAAGCCGCCTGCTTCCCGGCAAGCGCGCGTCGTGGAGAGGTTGGAAGCGTTTCGCACGCCCCGCTTCCACATGTTCGGCAATGTAGCATCGTCGTCGCCATCGTGTCGGCTAGCGCGATGCAAGTACTACGATCCCCGTCCCGGCAGGAGATGCCACCGTGCGCAAGGCCATCATGACGGGATGCTTCCCGTCCGGCACGTCGCTTGAACGGCAGTTTCGCGTCGCCGCCAGTGCCGGGTTCGCGGGAATCGAGATCGGTCTCGCCCGCGAAGGCTTCTTCTCGGTCGACGGCGACCGCGCCGACGTCGATGCCGTGGCGCACCTCGCGCACGATACCGGCGTGACCATCTCGGGGATGCTTGCCGGACCGCTTGGCCACGTGCCGCCGACCTCAAACGACGAGTCGGCGCGTGCCGAGGCCCGGCGCATCGCCCGTCGCTCGATCGAGGTCGCCGCCGCCCTCGGCGTCGACACCCTCCTCGTCGTGCCGGGGCGCGTCGAGGCCGACGTGCCTTATGGCGTCGCGTGGGATCGCGCCGTCGCGTTCGTGCGCGACCTCCTGCCGGACATCGAACGTCACGGCGTGCACCTCGCGATCGAGAACGTGTGGAACCGGATGATCTACACGCCGGTCGAGATGCGCCACTTCATCGAGACCGTCGGCCACCCGCGCGTCGGCGCCTACTTCGATGCCGGGAACCATGCCGCCTACGGGTGGCCGCACCACTGGCCGCCCGTCCTCGGCGACCTGATCCGGCGGGTACACGTCAAGGGGTTCAACACGAACGCCGGGGCGACCTGGCCGGGCTTCGTGCGCCTCCTCGACGGCACCATCGACTGGCCGGCGGTAATGGCCTCGTTGCGTGCCATCGGCTACGACGGGTGGGTGACGATCGAGATTGGCCTCGGCGGGCCGCACCAGTCGCAGGACGACCTGGTGCGCAAGGCGGTCGAGTTCTCGGCCGACATGGACGCCCTTCTGGCGATGTAGTCCGACGGGCGACGCCCGCGGGAAGGGGACGCGATGGACCCGGTCGGCTTCGCTGTCTTCGGCTACGGCTTCATGGCGACGGCGCACGTCGAGGCCTTGCGAGCCATGAATGGTGCGCGAGTGGTTGCGATCTGCGGGCCCCGACTTGCTCGTGCGCGCGAGGTTGCCGATGCCCACGGTGTCCCGCACGCGACGACGTCGCCCGAGGAGGCGCTTTCCCTCCCGGGCGTCGATGCCGTCGTGATCGACACGCCCGATGCCTTCCACCATGACCTCGTGATTGCCGCCGCCCGGGCAGGCAAGCACGTCTTTTGCGAAAAACCCCTCGCCACGTCACTTGAGGACGGCCGCGCGATGGCGGCGGCGGTACGCGCCGCCGGCGTGCGGTCGATGATGGGCTTCTCGACGCGCTTCTCGCCCCTGACGGTCGCCATCCGCGACGCCATCGCCGGCGGCGCGATCGGCCGCCCATTCCACGTACACGCGCAGTCCTTCAGTGCGGGGCTGCTTGCCTCACAGCCGCGGTGGTCGTGGCGCACCGACAAGGCGAGATCAGGCACCGGCGTCATCGGCGACATCGGCGCGCACGCGATCGACACCTGCCAGTTCCTGCTCGGCCCGATCGTCGCCGTCGCCTCGTCCTTCCATACCTTCATCCCGGAACTGGTCGATCCCGCCACCGGGGAACGCCACCGGCAGGAGGTCGACGACGACACCGTCCTCCTCGTTCGCTTCGCGACCGGGGCTCACGGAAGCATCGCGCTATCCCGCGTCGGTGCCGTCCATGCGACCTACCCGATCGGTCGTCGCCACATGCTGTTCAGTGGTTCCGGTGGCGGGCTCCTCTGGGAGAACGGCGTCGCCACCCTCTACCCGTACGGTGGCGACCCGCGCGCCATCGAGGGCGAACCGCCCCTGTGGGGGATCGACCACCACGAGTTCATCGTCGGATGGGGGCGCCAGAACCTCGTGCCGTTCCTCGAGGCGATCCGCACCGCAACCGACGTGGCGCCGACGATCGGGGACGGCTTGCGGACGCAGGCCGTCCTCGACGCCGCCGTGCGCGCGGCGTCGTCAAACCGGTGGGAAGACGTCGCGGCCTCGTACTCGTAGGAGCGAACGCGCGCGCCTACGAGGCCACGGTTACCGTCGGCGGGTGGTGGAACGACGCCGCGCGCGCCGCGACCTTGCTGTCGATGGCGTCGCCGCGATGGACGTACGTGCGCCACGTGAAGGTGAACGGCCCGTGAGGGGCGGCGTCCGGCGGGTAAAACGAAAGCGTCATCTGGCCCGTCCCCGCTCCGTTCGGCCCCATCGCGCCGGCGTACTTGCCGGCCTCGTGCGGGAAGCCGTCGTTCGCGGGGTGGTCGAAGATGGCGATGCCCTGCCATGGACCGTCACCAGGACCCTCGCGGAACGGCCGCGCGCCGGGTTGGTCGACGAGGACCTCAGGCGGTCCCGCGGGCGGCGGGTACGGCGGATCGCCGGAGGGACCACTGCCGTCGACCCACGCGGCGCGGTAGGCCCGCGACGTGCCCGCGGGCGCCGGGACCGGCACGCCGGCGTCGTTCGTCATCGCCCCGTGATGGGGGATGTCCATCTCTGACGGCAAGCGCAAGGCGACGACCAGTGGCCCGCGCCCGCGGTCGCGGATCCACGTGATCGCCACGGTCGTGTCGATGAATCGCGCGCCCTCGGACGCCCACCAGAATCGGACGGTGCGCACCTCCTCCGCGAACGGGTTGCCGAAGGTGTCGACCCACGTCAGGTCGTGGCAGACCTCCCCGTACACCGGTCCGCCGGTCACGCGCCGGAAGCCCCGGTGCACCATGCGCCCGCCCGGCCCGTACGGCGGCTCGTCCCAGTCCGACCAGATGTTGACTGACCCGTCCTCGCTGTGGCCGCCGTAGGCGAGGCCGAGGCCGGTGTGGTGCGGATGGTCGGCAGACCCCTGCCCACGCACGACGCTCGCCCCGGCCGGGCCGATCACCGGCCAGAGGTACGGGCGTCGCCCGCCCGTGACGTGGTACGAGGCGAACGGTTGGCCGCCGACGCGCGCAACCGCGCGGTCCAGCTTGGTGGTGACCTCGACTGGCCAGGACGGCGTCGCCGCGCCGGGGGCGTGGGGCAGGATGTCAAGGCGGCGCGTCGTGCCCGCCGCCAGGCGACCCGGCAGGACGAAGCGAAGCGCCCCGGTCGTGGCGTCGTACTGGGCGAAGACGATGCCGCCGGGGCCGCCGGGAGCGTCAGTGTCGTGCAGGAGGACGGCGGCGGCGTCCATCGGCCCGTGGGCGGGCGCCCCGGCGGTCCCGGGCGCGGCGGCCTCGATCACCGCCGGGGCGACGGCCACCTCGACCAGGGGCGAGTCGTGGTCTCGTGGGCCGGCGGTCAAGGTGAGCATGGTCGGCACGTCAGGACCTCCAGATTTCATCCGTCGTGGGATGCCCCTCCCATCCGCCGCTGGCGCTGCAGGGGCGGGCCTGGTGAGGGGGCATCCCTGCCTGCCCCGACGCCGGGCGGATCGACGTTCGGGACCCGGGCGTCGAGGGTATCGCGGCGGCACGGTACCGTCCGCCCCGTCTGGCGCCACGGCCGTGGGGCGCTCGCGTCAGGTGGCAAGGGGAGGGAAGCATGTCTGGCTACACGTTCGGTGGTCGCGTCGCGCTTGTCACCGGGGGCGGGTCCGGTATCGGGCGGGCGACCGCGATCCGCATCGCGAAGGGCGGGGGCCTCGTCGCGGTCGTCGACCGGAACCTCGAGGGCGCTCGTGGCACCGTCGACCTGATCGACCTTGCCGGCGGTCGCGGCATCGCGATCGAGGCCGATGCGACCGACGAGGCGTCGGTGACCGGCGCAGTTGCGTTGGCGACGGCCACGTATGGCGCGCCGCCGGTCATCCTCGTCGCCAACGCCTCCTCGGGTGGCGGTGACGACCCATTGTCGACCTCCGTCGAGGTGTGGGACCGGGTGATGGTCGGTGCCCTGCGCAGCCAGTTCCTCGGTGCGCGCGCCGTCCTCCCCGGGATGATCGCCGCCGGGCACGGCGCGATCGTCTGCGTCTCGACGGTCAACGGCCTGATGGGGATCGGCGACGATGCCTACAGCGCCGCGAAGGCCGGGGTCATCAACTTCGCGAAGAACCTGGCGGTCCGGTACGGGCAACATGGGATCCGGGCCAACGTGGTCTGCCCCGGCACGATCCAGACCCCCGCATGGAACCGCCGCCTCGAACGCACGCCAGACATCTTCGACCGCCTGAAGGCGTGGTACCCGGTCGGCCGCGTCGGGCAACCAGAGGACGTCGCGGCGGCGATCTGCTTCCTGGCCTCCGACGATGCGTCATTCATCTCCGGGGCGGTCCTGCCGGTCGACGGTGGCCTGACCGCCGGGATGTGGCGGATGGGTCGCGACCTGCAGGGGGACTAGGGCGTCCACGCCTGCACGGGGACTAGGGCGTCCACGCCTGCACGGGAGCGTCCGGGGGCTAACCCACCTCGGACAGGCGGACCGGGCGCCCGCGACGCACTGAATCCTGCGCGGCGATGGCGATGGCCACGGCGATGCGCCCGTCGTGGCCCGTCACCGGCGACCGCCCGCCAGTCCGTACGGCGAGTGCGAAGGCCTCGATCTCGATTGCGTAGGAGGCGGCGTAGCGTTCCAGGAAGAACTCGTGCAGGACCGAACCGCGGAACCCGCCCGAGTTCGCGACCACCGCCTGGTCCTTCGCCACGTTCCCGGCCGCGACCATCCCGCCCGACCCTAGGACCTCCGCGCGCTGGTCGTAGCCGTAGGCCGCCCGCCGCGAGTTGTCGATCATTGCGATCGCCCCGCTGGCAAAGCGCAGGACGCTGACTGCCGTGTCCGGTTCGCCGTTGCCCCCGTCGGCCGGGGCGATCAGCGACGATGCCGTTGCGTAGACCTCGACCACCTCGTCGGCACCCGGCCCGGCCCCGATCAGGTATCGCGCCAGGTCGAAGTCGTGGATGGTCATGTCCGGGAAGATGCCGAGGTCGCCGGTGAAGTAGCCCGGCGGGGGCGGTTGCGGGTCGCGGCTGGTGATGCGGACGAGGTGCGGGACGCCCGCCTCGCCGGCCGCGACGAGGTCGCGCACGCGCCGGAACGAGGGGTCGAAGCGCCGGTTGAAGCCGACCTGGAACTGCACGCCGGCGCGCGCGACCGCCCCCAGCGACTCGTCAATCGCCGGGAGGGTGAGGTCGATCGGCTTCTCGCAGAAGACGTGCTTCCCGGCGGTGGCGGCGGCGCGCACGACCTCGCCGTGGGTGTCGGTCGCCGAGGCAACGATCACCGCGTCCACCGTCGGGTCGGCGAGGAGGTCGCGGTAGTCGGCGCTCCAGAGGCGCACGCCATACCGGGCCGCGAGGGTCGCCGCCGCGTCGGCGCGCACGTCGGCGACGCCCTGCAACACGGCGCCCTCGACGCGTCGTGCGAGGTTGGCGGCGTGCACCTGCCCGATCCGTCCCGCGCCGATCAAGCCGATCCCGACCGTCTCCATCGTCGCTCCTGGCCCTGCGCTGTCGCGGGAACGGTGGTGGCCGGCGAGACGCCGGCGCCCCCAGTGGACCTGGCCCTGCGCTGTCGTGGAGACGGTACCGGACCGCCCCGGACGGCGCGGGGCGCGACTGCGCGCGCGACCGGGAGCGCCTGCCTCCCGGAACGCTTCCACCACCACTCCCGTGAACGCCATCGGAAGTCGTGGGGCAACGCCTCCGGGTTGACCGCATGCCGATACCGCACTACGATGCGCGGCGACGGGCGGACGCGCGCCTGGCGTGCTTCCCCAATGGGGGACTGCGGTCGAGGAGGGCATGTCCACGATGGAGACCATGTATTCCGGGAACGGGGGGACGGCTCGCAGCCGTCGGGGGGTCCTCGCATTCGGTATCGGACTGGCCGGTGCCGGGATGCTTGCCGCGTGCGGAGGCGACGCGGCGCCCGCGGCCGCCCCGACGGCGGCGAAGCCCGCGGCCCCAGCTCCGGCGCCGACCGCCGCGGCCGTGGCCGTGGCCCCGACCGCGGCTCCGGCACCCGCCGCCACGAAGGCGCCGGTCACGATCAAGCTCGCGATGTGGGACTACAACCCGGCCATCGTGCGCCAGAACCTCGACACCTTCGAGCAGGAGAACCCAGGCATCAAGGTCGAGGGTCCCGAGACCGGCCCCTGTTGCGACGACTACCGCAAGCGCATGAACACGAGCATGATCGCGGGCGAACGCAACGACGCGATGTACATGCGCGACGAGGACGCCGCCGAGTGGGCGGAGGCCAAGTGGATTCTGGCCCTCGATAGCTTCCCCGGCGCCGCCGAGCTCGACAAGGACGAGTACCCCTTCGTCTCCGAGCAGACGCACTACAAGGGGAAGAAGTACGGGACGATCTATTACGTCGGCCCGTCCGTGGCGATGTACAACATGGAACACCTGAAGGCGATCGGCGCCAAGGGGCCGCCGGCGACCTTCGACGAGTTCCGCGAGCAGGCGGTCCAGATCAAGCGCCAGAAGGTGAACGGCATCGAGTTCCCGCGCTTCGGCAAGCCGAGCGAAGGCGAACTCGAAACCTGGTACCTCGCCAGCGGCAAGCGCATGTTCGACGACAACCTGGAGCCGATCTTCGGGAAGGATCCGCTCTTCAAGGAGATCGTGGGCAAGCTCTTCCAGGCGTACACCGGCGACCGGATCTATGGTGAAGACCCGAGTGGCCCGACCGCCTTCGACAACGGCAAGGCGACGTACAACTGGACCTCGTTCTACGACCTGAAGCGGTTGAACGGGAAGGCCACCGCCGCCGGTTGCCTCTCGAACTGCCCGGCAATCGCCGGCGGGGCCGCCGCGGGCCAGCTCATGAACTTCGTCAACCCGAGTTTCGTCGCGGGCAAGACGGGGACCCAGGCCATTTGCCGCCAGTACGCGCTCGCCTCGTCATCGAAGTTCCCGCAAGAGGCGTGGAAGCTCATCTCCTACATGGGCGGCAAGAACAAGGAAGGC
Organism: Thermoflexus hugenholtzii JAD2; assembly: GCA_945865725.1. Taxonomy (GTDB): domain Bacteria; phylum Chloroflexota; class UBA11872; order UBA12225; family UBA12225; genus CAILQO01. The sequence goes on from CAMBEO010000015.1 coordinate 33,160, forward strand.
AAGTACCACGTCGCCAACCGGTGGTGGGTCGAACAGGGCCTGAACTACGGCTACAAGTCGATGGACGGCACGCCCGAGGCGAAGAAGTCGGTCGAAGGGTGGGGCAACCTCGACGACTACAGCAAGGTCATGGTCAACGCCTCCCCGCGTCCCGGCGTCAAGGGGCCGTGGTCGGCGCTTTGGCGTACCGACTTCGCGAAGATGATCACCGACGTCATGGACGGCAAGTTGGCCGCGAACGATGCCGTCGACCAGGGCGCGAAGCTCTGGACGACCATGAAGGAGAAGTTCGAGAAGGACAAGAAGTAGCCGCGAGCGCCCGGACAGGGGCGCGACCTGCTCCCCTCTCCCGCGCGGCGGGGGAGGGGTTGGGGGAGCCGCCGGCCCGGTTACGATCCCGTGCGTCGGGCCCTTCCCGACGCACGGAGGTTGCCGGATGGAGGTACGACCGCTCGGCCGCACGGGCCTGCCCGTCCCGGTCCTCGGCTTCGGGTGCGGCGCGATCGGCGGGTTGCTCGTCAAGGGCGAGCCGACCGACCAGCGACGCGCCATCGAACGAGCCCTCGCGGCCGGCATCACCTATTTCGACACGGCGGCCCTCTACGGCGATGGCCTGTCCGAGGCAAGCCTCGGGCGCGCCTTCGCCGAGATCGGGGGCCTGCCGGACGGCGTCATGGTCGGCACCAAGGTGCGGATCGACCCGTCCGATGTCGCTCACGCCCCCGGGGCGATCCGGTCCTCGATCGAGGCAAGCCTTCGCCGGCTTCGCCTCGATCACGTGCCCTTGCTGCAACTGCACACGAGCATCACGACCCTGCGCGGTCGGGGCGTCACGCCGGCGGACACCCTCGGGCCGATCCTGGACGGGTTCCTGGCGGTGCGCGATGCCGGCCTTGTGACGCACCTTGGCATCACCGCGAACGGCGACACCGCGGCCGTGCGCGAGGTGGTGAGGTCGGGTGCGTATGCGAGCGGACAGGTGATGATGAACGCCCTGAACCCCAGCGGGGGATGGCCGGGACACGCGCCTGCAGGTGGCCACGACTTCTCCGGGGTCATCGCGGACGCCGTCGCGCACGACGTGGGCGTGATCGTGATCCGGTCGCTGGCCGCGGGCGCCTTGGCCGCGCGCGGCGACCGCCACCCCAACGCGGGTCGGCCCGGGGGCATTGCCGGCGAGGACTACGCGACCGACTTCGAGCGCGCGCGCCGCCTCGCCTCCCTCGCCGCCGAACTCGGGCTTGAAGGCCCCGCGGAACTGTCGGTCCGCCTCGCACAGTCGACGCCCGGCGTCGGCACGGTGATCGTCGGCTTCTCGGACATCGGCCAACTCGACGACGCGATCCGGTGGACTTCGCGCGGAACGCTCGGGCCGGAGGCGATCGCGCGAACGTTGCACGCGGTGTCGGGCTAGGGAAGGCACGGGGTCGGTCGGTGTTCTGCACGCACTGCGGGTCGCACCTGCCCGACGAGGCGGCGTTCTGCCCGGTCTGCGGTCGCGCGGCCGTTCGCGGGTGGACCTGCCCGCAGTGCACGAACCGCCTGCCGGTCGGCGCGGCGTTCTGCGGCCGGTGCGGACACGCCGTTCCGGAGGCACCGGAGGCCGCGTCTTCCCCCCCCTCCCGCTCGCGTGGGAGTTTTCAGCAGGGGGAGGGAGCCGTCCCTCTCCCCTCGCCTGCCCCCGGCGTCACGCCCCCGCGGGAGTCGGCACCTGCCTCGGGCGAACGCGTCCTGCCATCGAATGCCGGGGCATGGACCGCCCCCGATACCGGGTCAGGCCGCGGTGCCCCGCCAATGCGCGCGCCTGCCCAACCGGCTCTCCCCGGCGCCTCCGGATACCCGCCTCGGACCGGGTGGTCATACGGCCCTCCCTCCGCCGGGACGCCCTTGCAAGTACCCATCGACCCGAGTGTCGGCGGCGTGTATTCGCACGCCTGGCGCACGGTGCGGGACCGCTTCTGGGGCTTGTTCGTGGTCGGCCTCGTCGGCGCGATCATCGTTGGCCTCATCAGCGGGGTGATCGGTGGGATCGGGACCGTGATCGGTGACGCGACCGACCTGCCGATCATCCCGGTGGTGGCGGAGCTCCTGGTCCTCGCCCTCGGAACGTGGCCGATCTGGGCGGGGGTGCAGTACGCCAACCTCCAGACGGTGCGATCGGGGCGCGCCGAGATCGGCGACATCTTCGCGGCGTACCGGCGTGGCCTGGTGAACCTGATCGTCGCCGAGGTAGTCACGATCGTGCTTGTCATGGTCGCCTTCGTCCTCCTCGTCATCCCCGGCATCGTCGTCGGCATCCGCCTCTCCTTCGTCACCCTCCTCGTCGTCGATGAGGGGTACGGGCCGCTCGAGGCGATCAGCGAGAGTTGGCGACGCACGTCCGGCTTCGGGTGGACGCTGTTCGGGATCGGCATCCTTGCCATCCCCGTCCTCGTGGTCGGCTTCCTTGCCCTCGTCGTCGGCCTCGTCCCGGCCACGATGGTCGTTGCACTCACGATCCCGGTGATGTTCGCCGCCGCAACGGAGGTTCACGGGCGTCGCGAGTACGGATAGCGGGTGACGGAGGACGCGGGCATCGCGAACGGGCACGCCCCGCATCGGACGGCTACGATGCCCGTCGGCAACCCCGCGCGGGCGCCGGGAAGGGGCCTCACCAGTGACCGACGACCTTCGACGCGGGGCGAACCCGTGGGCCTCGCCCGGCCAGTGGTTCCGCGGCACCCTGCACGCCCACACCACCAACTCCGACGGCGCGATGCCGCCCACCAAGCTGGTCGAGCACTACGCGTACGCGGGCGCCGATTTCATCGCCCTGACCGACCACTGGAAGGCGACCGGCCCGGCCGATGTCTTCGGCCACCATGACCTGACCGTGATCCAGGGGATCGAGGTCAACACCGAGAGCGCGACGACGGCCACCGGTTCGAACTTCCACATCGTCGGCCTCGGCGTGCCCGGCCCGATCGCGCGGCGCACCGAAGGCACCGGACCCGCCGCCGCCCAGTGGTACCTCGATGCCATTCGCGAGGTCGGGGGCATCGCCGTCGTGGCGCACCCGTACTGGAGCGGCCTGACCCTGCGCGACTTCGACGGCCTGCACGGCTACCTTGGGATCGAGGTGTGGAACGCCGACACGGAGGTACACATCGGGCGCGGCGACAGTTCGTTCCTCTGGGACGACCTCCTCACCCACGGGCACGACATCCTCGGCCTCGGCGTCGACGATTGCCACCGGCCCGGCTACGACAGCGTCCGCGGGTGGACCGTCGTCCGCGCGCCTGACCGGTCGGCGCCCTCCCTCCTCGCGGCGGTGCGCGCGGGGCACTTCTATGCATCGTCCGGGCCGGAGATCCTGGACGTCGCGTGGGATGAGGCGGCCGGCACGGTCACCGTCCGGTGCAGTCCCGCGCGGTCGGTCACCCTCGTCGCGGATGGCACCCGTGGGGCGCGCCTGAATGCCGGGCCTCTTGGTGCCGCCATGCGTGCCGATCGCCTGCGGTCGGCGACGAACCGCCCCGAGGGCGTGATCGAGGGCGAGTTGCTGACCGGCGCCATCCTGCACCTCGGGGGCAACGAACGCTACGTCCGCGTGCAGGTCGAGGACGACCGCGGGCGCCGCGCATGGACGAACCCCGTCTTCCGTCGCGCGTGAACGGCTACCATCGGCCGGCCCGGCACTGGCGCGCGGGTGACCTGGACCGGACGATCCACGCGCGATGAGCCTCGCGAAGAAGCTGAACTTCAAGCCCGGGCAGACCGCCGAGGTCTTCGTCCGTCCCGAGGGCGTCTCGCTTGGGGACGTCGAGGTCGTGGCGTCGGGTGCGACCGGGGGCGTCATCGTCTTCGCGCGAAGCAAGGCGGACGTGGACGCCCAACTCGAGCCGGTCCTCGCCGCGCTTCGCGCGGGCCAGATCCCATGGATCATGTACCCGAAGGCCGGGCAACTCGGTACCGACCTCAACCGCGACATCTTGAACCGTCACCTGCGTTCCGTGCATGGACTGGGCGCGAACCGCCAGATATCGGTCGACGACACGTGGAGTGCGCTGCGGTTCAAGCACGCGACCGGCGACGACTAGCCGGCCGACCGGAACCAAGAAGGACCAACGATGGCAATCATCCAACGTCTTGAACACGTCGGCCTCACGGTGACCGACGTCGATGCCTCGGTCGCGTGGTATGCGCGGATGTTCGACAGCCAGGTCGTGCAGGAACTGAGCTGGCCGGAGACACGTGTTCGTGCGGTCTACGTCACGCTTGGCCAGGACGGGTCGCTCCTCGAACTCTTCCAGCGCCCCGGCGCGGACCGCGCCCATGACCCCGATCCGTCGATGGCGAAGTACGAACACCTTTGCGTTCAGGTCGCCGACCTGGACGCGGCGTTCGCCGACCTGCAGTCGAAGGACGTGCAGGTGGCTTTCGGCCCGCGCCTCGCCAAGCGCCACGGCCGGATCGCGATGGTCATCGACCCGGACGGCTTCCGGATCGAGTTGCTCGAGGTGCTGACGCCCGAACGCCACGCCGAGCTTGCGCGCGCCGCAGGGCGCTAGCGCCGCCCCTCGCGGAAGACGATCAATGGCCGAGACGACAACCCGATGACCGCCGCCCCGCACCCGTCGATCCCGCCTGACCCCCCGGCCCCCTTCCCGGCGCGGGAAGAGGAAGTGAACGGGAAGCGGGAGGTGGGCGCGATCCTGGAGCCCGCTCCCCCCGCCCCGGTCACCGATACCGGCGACGACGGCATCGACTACTCGCGCCTCCGGTCAGGACTGCCGGCGATCGCGACCGACATCTCGATGGGCATCCTGTTTTTCGCGGTTGTCCGCCTCGTCGACCTTCGTACGGCGGCCCTCGCAAGCGCGGGGGTCGGCCTCGCCCTCGTGCCGGTGCAGTGGGCGATCAGGCGCATTGTCGGGCGACGACTTGACCTCCTTGGCGGGATGGCCCCGTTCGGGATCGCCCTCCTGCTGCTCTCGGGCGCCTACTCATGGGCCGTCGAGACTGAACTCGCCCTCCAGTTGAAGGGCAGTGTCCTCGGCCTCATCGTCGCGGTCGCCTACGGGGCCGACTTCCTCGTCGGCGGGCGGTGGCTTGGCCGACGCCTGACCCTGTACCTCGCCTACACGGACCTTGACGCGCGCCGACTTGCCGCCGGCATGGCCGGCGTCGGGCTGGCCCTCGCCGGCCTCAACACCGCGTTCGCCGTCGGTACCTCGCGGGATACCTGGTTGTGGTACTCGGCGTGGGGGGACACGGTGGCGAGCATGGTCCTGGCGAGCTTCGCGGTGCAACGCGCGCGCCAGCGCCCCGCGCCTGTCGATCCCGCCTGACCTCGTTTCGCCTGGCGTGGCATTCCGCCTCACCGGCCCGCCCCTGCACTGTCCCCGATCTGGACACGGCACCGAACTCCCCTCTCCCGCTCGCGTGGGAGTTTTCAGCAGGGGGTGGGGACTGGGACCGTCGGCGTCTCGCCGGCTGGGGTGGGGGTTAGGTCCGCGGGCATCCCTGCCCGCCGGGGAGGGGTGGCGCCGCGGGCAAACCAGGCTGGAGAACTCGACGGCACGACCCGTGAGGCGTCAGGCCCAACGCGGCGACTGGTCGTCGTCGACGTAGACCCAAGGGCCCCGCAGCACCTGACCAAGCATCGAGTGCAAGGTCGCGACCTCGCGACGTCGGGCTTGCAGTTCCGAAACGAGGCGCGCGTTTTCCGCCCGCAGGTCCGCGAGGTGGGCACGCACCTGGTCGAGTTCACCCGGTGCCGGTTCGCTGGCCCGCGTTGCAGGGGGCGCCGCGCGTTCGTCCATCACTCTCCCAATTCGTCGGCGCATTTCTGACGCATCGGAAGCCCTATCAGGGCTTCCGAGTCACCAGAACGGGAGCGCGGGCGGCCAAGTTTCGGGTCGCCAACGGATCGCGCCTGCGGCTAGGCCACGTCGGCGAGGCGAACGTGCGCGAGGAGCGCCGCGAGGCCTCCGCCCGAGAAGGCGACGCACATCGCCAGGCTGCCCGGTGCGATCTCCGGCAGGCGGATGCCGTCGATCCCCGCGAACTGGGCGACGGCGGCCCACGGCAGGTACGGCCCGAACGGCGTCGCCCCGACCGCGACGCTTCCATAGAGCAGTGCGATCCCAAGGCCGACCGACACGAGGGAACTGCGGCTTGCGGTCGTCGCGAGGGCAATCACCGGGGCCTGCAGGGCGGTGAGGACCGCGACGATCGCGTTGTCGCGCAGGCCATCGGCGATCACGGCGTCGGAAAGCCCGGGCAGGTCCAACCGGGTGCCGACCGCGAGGCCCACACCGATCATCGCCGTGATCGCGAGCGCGAACCAGAGGGTGACGACGGCAAGCTTGGCGCCGACGACCGCGTGACGCGGGACCGGCAGGGTGAAGAGCACCGGCACCATCCCCTCGGCGTACTCCCGCCCAAACACGAAGCCGACGGTGATGGCATGCACGAGGACACCGAGCGTCGCCGTGGTCTGCATCAGCATCATCAAGTAGCCGGGCCAGTCGATGGTGATCCCGAGCACCGCCATCTTGAGCGCCACGAGGCGCAAGCGTTCGCTGCCGCCCGGCGACATGATGGAGACGATGCCCAGGGCAGCCAGGAGGGGCATGGCCGCCAGCACCGCGGTGACCGACCAGGCCACGCGCGAGGCAAGGAACTTCCGGCCTTCAATCGACAGGAGTTCAGCGAACCGCATCGTGGCCTCCTCCGGTGAGCGCCAGGAAGTGCGCCTCGAGGTCCTCCCCGCACGGCGTCATCTCGGTGAGGTCGATCCCGGCCTCGATGACGTGGCGGGCGATCTCCGCCGTCCGTGCGCCGGCACCGAAGGCGCGCAGCGTGCCGTTCGCCTGCGGTTCGACGCGCGCGATCCCGAGGCGTTCCGTCAACAACTGCGCCGTGCGCGGCACGTCCGAGACGGCGAGGGTGACATCGCGCGACGTCCGGGCGCGGATCTCGCCGATCGTGAGCTCCTCGACGAGACGGCCGCGATGGATGATGCCGATGCGGTCGGTGAGGTGCAGCACCTCCGAGAGCAGGTGGCTCGACACGAAGGTTGCGGTGCCGCGGTCGCGGGCAAGGCGCCGCAGCAACTCGCGCACCTCGACGATGCCGGCCGGATCGAGTCCGTTGGCAGGTTCGTCCAGGACCAGGAGTGCCGGATCCCCCACGAGGGCGCGGGCGATCGCCAGCCGCTGCCGGTTGCCGAGCGAGAGCGTCCCCGCGCGCCGGTTGGCGTCGGCCTCCAGGCGCATGAGGCCGATCGCGTCGGCGACGCTCGTGCCCGGCGCTCCAAGCAGGCGCCGGTGCGCCTCGAGGTTCTGGCGCACGGTCAGATCGCCGTAGGCGGCAGCGACCTCCACCAGCGACCCGACCCGGGCAAAGACGGCCTGTTCACCTGGCCGGATCGGCGTCCCGAGCAGCTCGACGGTGCCTGCCGTCGGCCGTACGAGGCCGAGGAGCATGCGGATGGCCGTCGTCTTGCCCGCACCGTTCCGGCCGAGGAGGGAATAGACCTGTCCGGGCATGACGCGGAGCGAGAGGCCATCGACGGCCGTGATCGTGCCGTAGCGCTTGGACAGGCCGCGCGCCACGATTGCCGGACCGCCGCGGGTCTCCATCCATTCGATCCTAGCCGCACGGGAGCCGCCAGTGGCGACGAACCGGTGCAGATGGCATCCGTGATGGAGACTGACGGTGCCGGCGTCTCTCCGGACCCGGGGCACGGCGTGGTCGCCGATCACACGCGGCGGGTGCCGTTGACCGATATGGAAGCGTGGCACGACTGCCATCGCATGGACGAGTTCCTTGGGTGTCTCGTCCGGGCCGCGTTCGCCGCGTTCCATGCCGCCCGCCGATCAGCATTACGGAGTGCCCGCCGTCCTCGAGATCGGGTCGCGGTCGCAGTTCATGAGCAATCACCCATGTGCGTACCCATGAATCGGTAGTAGGCTAGGAGCGACGCGCGAAGGGGGCGAGGACCGATGGCAACGACGAGCGCTGTGAGGGTTGGCTCCGATCGGCTTGACCTGCGTGCCGGGTGCGCGGACCTCCTGGCCGACGCGCGCGAGTCGATCGATCCGGGCATGCGCGGCCGCCTGGGGGAGGCGATGCGCGAGTTCCCGTTTGGGCGCCGTTT
>CAMBEO010000016.1 GCA_945865725.1 Thermoflexus hugenholtzii JAD2
GTCGCCATCGCGTAGCCGTCGGCAATGTTGATGAGGCTCTTCTCGGTGCGAGCGATGATCGGCCGGATGCCCGCGATGGCGGCAGCCTCGATGAGGGCGTGCATCGGGTACCCGAAGAGGTACTCCACCCCCTCCTCGCGCAACGAGTGGGCAACGTAGTCGAGCGCCTTCATGCAAATGGTGTCCTTCCCCGGGGGCCAGACTACCGCGACGCGCCCGGTCGCGCGACTGGGCTTCGGGTACCGGTTGGCTGTGCGCACTGCACAACAAGAGCGGTCGAACGTCGTACAGTTCGCCCCCACTCGCGCTCTGGCGTCCTTCCTACGATATTTGCGTGCTCGGGAGGCACCCCCGGCGGCAGCGGCGGGGACGCGGCGTTGTGCAGTAGGCACAGCCCGCCAGTCATATCTGATCGGAGGAGACCGGTGGACGAGAAACTGGCAAGCGCCTTGGACTCGGCAACCCAACTGGCCGTAAATGTCCCGGCGACAATCTGGATGCTCCTGGCGACCTTCCTCGTATTCATCATGGTGCCGTCGATCGGCCTGCTCGAGGCGGGCCTGACCCGGCGCAAGAACGTCGTCCATGCCCTCATGAAGAGCCTCTCGGCGGTCGGCATCATGAGCGTCGCCTTCGTCCTGTTCGGCTTCTCCCTGGCGTTCAGCCCGAACAGCCTTGGGGGCCTCATCGGGTCGCCGCTCGACTTCGGGTTCGGTGTGGGCCTTGACACCGCCTGGCCGGTCGCGTTCGACTCCAAGGGCGGCGCGGTCAACGGGGTCCCGACCTCGGTCTTCCTGCTGTTCCAGTGCATGTTCGCGGCGGTCACCCTTGCGCTGGTCGGCGCGGGCGTGCCCGAGCGGATGAAGTTCGGCGCCTGGTGCGTGTACTCGATCCTGGTGTCGGTCCTGATCTGGCCGATGATCGCCCACTGGGTGTGGAGCCCGAACGGCTTCCTCGCGACCCTTGGCACGACCACGGGATGGCTCCCGGGCCTTGGCGTGAAGGACTTTGCGGGCGGGACCGTCGTCCATATCCAGGCGGGCGTCGCCGGCCTCGGGATCACGATGGCGATCGGCGCCTCGGTGAAGCGCCGCCACACCCTCACGCTTCGCCTTCAGGCCGCGGAGGCCGGGAAGGGCGTAAAGCCGGTCAGCTCCCCGGTTGGCGTCGATACCTCGAAGGAAGCCGGCGAGAAGTACGGCTATAGCCTGCCGTTGGCCGTGGTCGGCACGGCGCTCCTGTGGCTCGGGTGGTTCGGGTTCAACCCGGGCAGCAGCCTTGACATCACGCGGCAGAGCGCGATGGCGGCTATCGCGACGAACACCGCCGCGGCCCTCGCCGGGATGGTGGCCCTCGTCATTGCCCGGTGGCTCGACGGAAAGTGGGATCCGGTCGCCGCGATCTCCGGGATCCTCGGTGGCCTGGTCATGATCACGCCGAACGCCGGGTACGTCGACCCGATCGGCGCGACCGCCCTCGGGCTCCTCGCCGGGGTCGTGACGATGATCGCGATCAAGGCGATGGACAAGTACCTCTATCACATCGATGACCCGGTCGGCGGGTTCCCGGTCCACGGAGTCAACGGCATCATCGGCACGGCGCTGGTCCCCTTGTTCGCCAACCCGGCCGTCAGCGGCATCGCCCAGCCGGGGTTCCTTTACGGCGGTGGCGCTGATGCCCTTACGTGGTTCGGCATTCAGTTCATCGGCGTGGTCATCGTCACCGCGGTCAGCTTCCTGAGCGGTTGGGGCTTCGTGAAGGTGGCCGAGCAGTTCATGCCGGTTCGCGCCACGATCGCCGAGGAAGTCGCTGGCCTAGACCTTTCAGACCATGGGGTCGAGGCGGAGGTCGAAGCAACGACCGCCTGATCACCCTGACCCGGTGGCACGGCTCCCCCCGTCTGCTTGTGTGGACGGGGGGAGCCGTGTGACGTGTTCCGGGCAACGATGCCCCTGGGCGCCCGCGCCGTCCTTCCCCCCTCTCCCTCCGTGAGAGTTTTCAGCAGGGGGCGCGTACGCGGATAACGATGGTCGTCTCGAGGGCAGCCCCCCTCCCTCGTCATCCCGGCGCGTGGCCGAGGGGCCGGACCCGGATCGCCGCGACATCGTTCGGCACCACGGTTTACGATGGGGCGTCATGGTCTACGTGCCAGGTGACCGGGTCGGCGACTACTCCCTGGTGCGTCGGCTCGGGCAAGGCGGCATGGGGGTCGTCTTCGAGGCGCGCGGACCGGACGGGGCCCGCGTGGTCCTGAAGATCCCGCACTTCCAGCTACTCGAGGAGCCTGGGGCGCGCGATCGCTATCACCGCGAACTCGAGGTGACGCGCTTGCTCGACCACCCGAACGTCCAGCGAGTGGTCGCGACGGGCGTGGTGGCGCGCGGCGACATGCCGTACCTCGCCCTCGAGTGGATCGACGGTAGCCTCCTGCGCGACCACCTGTACGACGGGTCGCCGGTCGGGGTGGACGAGGCGGTGGGCATCGCCATCCAGGTGTGCGACGCCTTGGACTACTGCCATACCCGAGGCGTGGTCCACCGTGACCTCAAACCCGACAATCTCATGGTCGGGCGCGACGGGCGCGTCCGCCTGATCGACTTCGGCGCGTCGCTCCTGGAAGGTGCGACGCGGATCACGACCAGTTCGAACTCGCCGGCCCTCGGCACGCCCGACTACATGTCCCCCGAACAGGTGCAAGGGCATCGCGGTGACGCGCGCAGCGACATTTACTCGCACGGCGCGATGGTCTACGAGATGCTCACGGGGCATCCGCCGTATCGGGGGGACACGGCGCTGGCGGTGATGGCGCAACACGTGCAGTCATCGCCGTCGCCGATGCGCGACAGGGTGCGGGGGATCCCCCGGGCACTCGAGGCGGTGACATTCAAGGCGATGCGTCGCGACCCGGCCACCCGCTACCAGACGATGTTGGCCTTCCGGACTGACCTACAGAACTTCAAGGTGCTCGACGCCGACGCGATCTGGCGCGAGGCACCTGGCGAAGGTCCGGGCCGGATGCCCGTCACGCTCGGCATGCGCCTTCCGGCGTTGCGATCGATGGCGCCGTGGATCGGTGTCGGCGTGGTCGCGGCGATCATCGGATTCGCCGTCGGTGCGATGGGCTTGCGGTAGCCGGGATTGCCATCCTTCTCCCCTCTCCCGCCGCAGCGGGGGAGGGGCAGGGGGTGGGGGTCTCCCGCGAAGCGCATGGGCGCAAGCGGTGATCCGCACGGTCGTATAGTGGCCGCAGCGGCGCCGGAGGTGTCGGGCCGCGGCCCTCGACCGAGGAGAACTGCACATGTCTACCGACCAGGTACGGTTTACCCTTCCCGAAGAGGAGATCCCAAAGCACTGGTACAACATCGTCGCGGACCTGCCGTCCCCCCCGATGCCGGTGCTTCATCCGGGTACCAAGCAACCCGTCGGCCCGCAAGACCTTGCGCCCCTGTTCCCGATGGAAATCATCAAGCAGGAGGTCTCGAGCGAGCGCTGGATCGAGATCCCCCGCCCCGTCCGCGACATCTACCGCCAGTACCGGCCGAGCCCGCTGGTACGGGCACGACGCCTCGAGAAGGCGCTCGATACCCCCGCGCACATCTACTACAAGTATGAAGGCGGGAGCCCGTCCGGCTCCCACAAGATGAACACAGCCGTGGCGCAGGCCTTCTACAACAAGGAGGAAGGTGCCCGGCGCATCACGACCGAGACTGGCGCTGGCCAGTGGGGCACGGCGCTATCGATCGCGTGCCAGATGTTCGGGCTCGAGTGCACCGTGTACATGGTGAAGGTGAGCTTCGAGCAGAAGCCCCACCGCCGGACCGTGATGGAGACTTTCGGCGCGACGGTCTTCGCCAGCCCGACGTCCCTGACCAACTCCGGGCGGTCAATCCTCGCGAACGACCCGAACTCCCCGGGATCCCTGGGCATCGCCATCTCCGAGGCGGTCGAAGACGCGGCGACGCACGACGATACGAAGTACTCGCTCGGTTCCGTCCTCAATCATGTCCTGATGCACCAGACCGTGATCGGGCTGGAGACGCTTCGCCAGTTCGAAATGGCGGGCGAGTACCCCGACGAGATTTACGGATGCGTTGGGGGTGGCAGCAACTTCGGGGGCCTGGCGTTCCCGTTCGTGCGGGAGAACCTCCTCGGCCACACCCGGACCAAGATCGTCGCGTGCGAACCAGCCGCGTGCCCGACGTTGACCCGGGGCAGGTATGCCTACGACTACGGGGACACCGTCGGCATCACCCCGATCGTCAAGATGCATACCTTGGGCCACGGGTTCGTGCCCCCGGGCATCCATGCGGGCGGCCTGCGCTACCACGGGGCGGCCCCCCTTTTGAGCCTGCTCGTGGATGGCGGGTACGTCCATCCGGTCGCGTACTCGCAGCTTGAGACCTTTCAGTCGGCGCTCACGTTCGCGCGTGCCGAAGGGATCGTCCCGGCGCCGGAACCCGCGCACGCCCTCCGCGGCGCGATCACGGCCGCGCTCGAGGCCAAGGCATCCGGCGAGAAGAAGGTCATCCTGGTTGGCGTTTGCGGGCACGGGAACTTCGACATGCTCGCCTACGAGAAGTACATCGCCGGGGAACTCGAGGACTACGAGTATCCGGCGGAGAAGATCGCCGAGGCGATGACCCACCTGCCGGACGTCGCCGCCGGCTAGTTCGTTCGAACCGGCACGAGCGGTGCCAGGGGGACGTCCCCCACCCCCGACCTCAGCTACTCCCCCGCTTCGCGGGAGATGGGAGCAGGACGCCGGGGGTGAGGGCGTCCCCCCCGGATTCCGCCGTGAGACCACGGTCCGCGGGGCCACGCGCCTCAGGCCAGGATCGACAGGTCGAGCGGTACGCCGAGCAACGCGGCGACGCTGGCCAGGTTGGTGCGCGTGTCGCGATCGAGGATCACGCCCTGTCGGCGACCCGCCTCTTCCGCCTCGAACTCGAGTTCGCCCGGCGCGAGGATGCGGTCCACGCCCTTCGCCCGGGGTGCCCGGTGCATCTCCTCGACCAGGCCGTCGACCCGGGACTTGAACCGCGCGACCTCCTCGAAGGCGCCGATGCGCATCGCCATCACGAAGTGACCGTCCGCGCCCGGACGCGCCCCGTTCGCGATCGAACCCAGTTCCGTGCCGTATGCCGCCCCCGACAGCAGGCTTGACAGGACCCCCATCGCCATCGCGAGGGCGACACCCTTGTAGCCCCCGATCGGCAACAACAGGCCATCGATGGCGGCGACCGCGTCCGTGGTCGGGTTGCCGTCACGGTCCGTCGCCCATCCCTCCGGCAGGCGCGCGCCGCGCTGGGCATAGACGCGAACCTTCCCGTGTGCGACATGGCTGAACGACGCGTCATGGACGACGGGGCGGGCCTTGCCGGCCGGGATTGCGATCGCGAGCGGGTTGATCCCGAGCAGGCGCGACGTGCCGCCGAACGGGGGCATGGTCGGCAGGGCGTTGGTCGTCGCCAGACCGATCATGTCGTGGGGCAGCGCTTGCATCGCGTACGCGGCCATCGCGCCGGCATGGTTGCTTCCGCGAACGGCGCACGCGCCGATGCCGACAACCTTTGCGCGGGTGATCGCTTGGGCCATCGCAAACTGCAATCCGACCTGCCCCATCGAGTTGCCGCCATCCACGACGAGGCACGCGCCCTCGTCACGGGCGACGTGCGGGCGCCCACGCGGATCAACACCTCCAGTGGTGAGCTTGTCGACGTACTCCGGGACCCGCATGGTCCCGTGGGAGTGGACGCCACGGAGGTCGCTCACGACGAGTGACGACGCGACGACTTGGGCGTCGGGCGCGTCCATGCCTGCGCTCCCGAGGATCGCGGCAACGAGCGCTTCCAAGGCGCGATGATCGACGCGACGATCAGATTTTCCGGCGGGATAGGCGGTCATGGGGACCTCGCGAGGGTATGGATCGTGCGGGGGAGGATACGCCGCTCCCGGATGCGTGCGACCCGGGGATAATCGCGCGGCGTCGCCCGGGGGTGGCGCGCGGAAAGGGATTGGATCCAATGAAGACGCCGCGGCGCATCGGGATCGTAGGCCTCGACCATTGGTACATCGGTCGGGAGGTGCCGGCCGTGGCGGCGCGCCGCGACGATGCGGTCGTCGTCGCCGTCGCCCATTCGCACGAGGGCAACCGCAAGGAACTCGCCGACCGGTGGTCGATCCCGTTCGAGACGAGCGATCTGATGGCGGTCGCGACGAGTCCCGACGTCGACGTCGTGGTCACCGCCTGCACGACGGCCGAACACGTTGATCTCGCCCTTGCCGCCGCGCGTCACGGCAAGCACCTCGTGACCGTCAAGCCGTGTGCGATGTCCGTGCCCGAAGCAAGGCGCTTGCGCGACGGCGTGGCGGCCGCGGGAGTCCTTGCCGTGCCGTTCGAGGCGAACACGCGTTTCCAGGCGCACGGTCGGACCTTTGCGCGCGCGATCCGGGACGGCGCGATCGGCAACGTGCAAAGCGCGTCCCTCGTGGGTCGCTTCACGATCGATGGTGCTCGACTCGACTGGCCCGGGCAACCGAACCCCAACGCCTGGTGGATGGACCCGGCAAAGGTGCCTGGTGGCGGGTGGATGGACCACGCCATCTACCTCGTCGACTGGCTGCGGTGGGCGTTCCAGGACGAGGTTGCAAGCGTCTCGGGCGTGGCGAAGACGCTCGTGCACCATGACCTGTCGCCGAAGCAGGACGACTTCGGCGTGGCGCTGCTCGAGTTCTCGCGAGGGGCCATCGCGACCGTTGAGGTGACCTGGTCGAGCCCGCGCGGCCACTACCAGATGGGTTGGCAGGTCACCGGCAGCGAGGGCGACCTGGCGTGGGACGGCACCATCAGTCCGGGCATGTCGATCCGCGCGCGACACGGCACGCCCGAGGCGGGCAAGTGGCACCCGTTGGCCGCCGATGGCAGCGAGGGGACGGCGACGTCCCCGAGCCGGTCGGGCGAGGACATCCCGGTCTCGCGTGTGCGCGGCACGCAACCAACAGGCTGCCTGGACCACCTCCTCGATTGCCTTGCCGACGGCACGACGCCGATCGCGTCACTGGATGACAGCGTGCGGACCCTGGAAGCGTGCATGGCTTTTCACGACGCGGCGCGCGAGGGACGGCGGGTGGATTTGGCGCGCTAGGGGCGTTCGCAGTAGGGACGTCCGGCGGTCGGGGAGGCATTGGGGCGGTGACGCCGGCGGCAAGACGACGGCCTCCCAGTAGGGACCCTCGATCGCTCTCGAGGCGGTGATGTGACTGGCTGATGAAATCGCCGGTCGCGGGAGTGCGCCAGGTGATCGGGGGCCGCCTCTCTCCAGTGGGGGGGGCATTGGTGGACGGAGCTGGAGGCTATGATGCGGCGCCCGTGCGGCGGGCCAATGGAGTGAGCGACGATGGGCGGACTCGACGGCAAGGTAGTCCTGGTCACCGGGGGCGGGCGGGGGATCGGGCGAGGCATCGCCCGGGGGATGGCCCGTGAGGGTGCGCGCATCGCCATCACCGGACGCAATGCGGAGACCCTTGCGGACGCCGTGACCGAGCTCGAGGGACTCGGCGCCGAAGTCCTCGCAGTGCCCGCTGATGTCACCGTGGAGGCCGAGGTCGTGCACGTGTTTGACGCGGTGATGTCCCGGTACCACCGGTTGGACGTGCTGGTGAACAATGCCGGCGCATTCGACGGCGGCCCGATCGACGAGCTGTCGCTCGCGGCGTGGGACCGCGTGATCGCGACGAACCTGACCGCGCCGTTCCTCTGTACGCGCGAGGCCTTCCGGATCATGAAGCCTCAGGGCGGTGGCCGGATCATCAATGTCGCGAGCATCTCGTCGCAACGCGTGCGCCCGCGGTCGGCGGCGTACTCCTCGAGCAAGCATGGCGTCTGGGGATTGACTCAGGTCACCGCCTTGGAAGGTCGCGACTTCGGGATCTCCGCAAGTTGCCTCAATCCCGGCAACACGGTGGTCGAGCGCCAGAGTGCGACGACCCAGGTGGAGGCGAACATGGCGGTCGATGACCTGGCCCAGTCCGCCGTCTGGATGGCCCTCCTTCCCGCGCACATCACGATGCTGGAAGCAACGGTGTTGCCGATCAAGCAACCGTTTGTCGGTCGCGGCTAGCCGTCCCACCGCTGCCCCTAGACATCACCGCCAACCCTGCCGGAGATCACCCGCCATGCGCATTCGCGACATCCGCGCCGCCACGGTTCGACTCGATCCACCCATGCGCACCGCGCCGCGCGTGCCCAAGCAGGCGACCCCGGGATTCGCCAGCCCGATGCTGCGTTACCCCGAGTACCCCCGGGCGAAGTGGAGCGCCTCTTGGTCTCGCGTCGCCGTCGTCGTCACCGCCGAGGACGGCACCACCGGGTTCGGCTTCACCAACCACGGCGCGCCGGTGCGCGAGATCGTCAACGGACACTTCGCCCCGCTCCTCGCGGGTGAGGACGTGATGGCGACGGAGAGGCATTGGGACGCGATGCGCCGCGCGTCGGCGCCGTACGGGTCCGCGGGACTGGCGTCCTATGCGATGAGTGCCGTGGACATCGCCCTCTGGGATCTCAAGGGGAAGTTGCTCGGTCGCCCGGTCTACGAGTTGCTAGGCGGCCCCCAGAAGGCCTCGATCGAGTGTTACGCGAGCAATACCGACCTGCAATGGGGCACGCCAGAGAGCATCGCCTGGTTCCTCGAACTCGGGTTCCGCGCCGTCAAGGTCTTCCTGCGCGACGGACCTGAGGCGGGCATTTCAGGCGTCCGCCGTGCCGAGGAACTCGTCGCACGAACGCGCGAGCAAGTCGGCCCTGACGTCGAGTTGATGGTCGACGCGTGGATTTCGCTCAACGTCGAGCAAGCCGTGCGCATCGGCGAGGCGATCCGCCCGTACCGCGTGAAGTGGCTCGAGGACTACCTCCTCCCCGAGGACATGGTGGGCTACCGCCGGGTGCGCGAACGCCTGCCTGGCGCCGTCCTCGCCTCCGGCGAGCACTGGTACACGCTCCAACCCTTCGCCGAGGCCGCGGCCGGGGGGCTCGTTGACATCCTGCAACCCGACCTGGCGTGGTGCGGGGGAATTACCGCCGGCCAGAAGGTCGCGCACCTCGCCGAGGCCCACGGCCTATCGATGATCGTCCATGGGGGAATGAACTACCCGTGGGGTCAGCACCTGTCGCTGGCGATGCCTGCGATCCCGATGGGCGAGCGATCGGAGGGGGTTTCGCCGCCCGGGGTACCGCTCGAGGAGATGACCCTCCTGCCCGGGACACCAACAATCCAGAATGGCCGGGTGCGTCCGTCCGATGCGCCGGGCCTCGGCCTGGAGATCGATCGCGACTGGCTCGAGGCGCGCGCGACGGCGGGGTGACCCGGGGGGGACGGGGACGCCCCCTCCATCGTTATCCGCATGCACGATCCCCCCCCCGCTGCGGCGGGAGAGGGAAGCACCACCACCCCTCCCCCGGGCGGGCAAGGATCATCTGTCCCAACTAATTCGGTTTCCCTGTGCAATTGAAGTGATCCGGGGTCTCTTTCGTCGGGCCGTGGCCGTGGCCGCGCCGCTTTCCTGGGGTGGGGTCTGGTCCGCGGGCATCCTTGCCCGCTCCGGGATGTTGGGTGACGTGCGGGCTTTGGTGGGCCGAGCGGGCGATGGGGCTGGGTGTCGCCATGATGTGTTACGTGCAAAACGATTACCGCGGAGCGGGCACCCCCGGTTACCAAACCTTTCCTAACCGAATCGCCCGTGTAATTTCAGAATAAGTTGGGACAGATGGGGCAAGGATGCCCGCGGACCAACGGGAGAGGGAAGCACCCCGACCCCACCCCGGCGGGCAAGGATGCCCGCGGACCAACGGGAGAGGGAAGCACCACCACCCCACCCCGGCGGGCAAGGATGCCCGCGGACCAACGGGAGAGGGAAGCACCCCGACCCCACCCCAGCGGGCAAGGATGCCCGCGGACCAACGGGAGAGGGCGGCACCGCCGCGCTACCCCCCGGTCGCGGTGTAGCCACCGTCAACCGGGATTTCCGCGCCAGTGACGTACGAGGCCTCGTCGGAGGCGAGGAAGAGCGCGACCTGCGCGATCTCCTCGGGTCGGGCCAGACGACCAAGGGGGGTTGACCCCTCGAACGCCGCCCGCTTCGCGGGATCCGCGAGGTAAGGCGCCTGCATCGGCGTCTCGACGATGCCCGGGTGGATGATGTTTGCGCGGATCCCTTGGCGCGCGAACTGCACGGCCAGGGACTTCGTCAACGAGATCAAGGCACCCTTGCTCGCGGTGTAGGCATCTTGCGGCAAGGTGAAGCCGCGCAGTGCGGAGACCGACCCGACGACGACGATCGAACCACCACCCGCGGCGATCAAGTGCGGGATGCCGTACTTGCAGGTGAAGTAGACGCCCTTCAGGTTGATTGCCATCACGCGGTCCCACCACGTCTCGTCGGTTTCGATGACCGACCGGTCGCGATCCTTCCAGAGGACGCCCGCCTGCGGGTAGAGGATGTGCAGGGCACCAAATCGTTCGACCGCTTCGCCAACCATCCGGCGAACGTCCGCCTCGATACCGACGTCGCCCTGCACGGCCATCGCCTCGCCACCGGCGTCGGCGATAGCCTCCACGGTCGCGCGGGCCGCTTGGGAATCGAGGTCGGCCACGGCGATCCGGGCGCCGTGGGCGGCGAACAAGCGGGCAGCCGCGCTCCCTTGCCCCATCCCGGCCCCGGTAATGAACGCCACCTTCCCCTGCAATCGTGGCCCGAACACGTGTCGCCTCCCGTCACCCTTGCTCGAAATACCGGGCCATCTCCCAGTCGGTCACTGCCCGGTCATACGCGTCAGCCTCGTGGCGCGCGGTCAGGGCGTAATGATCGAGAACCGCGTCGCCCAAGATCTCGCGCACGGCGGCACTGCCCTCGAAGGCGTCGGCGGCCTCCCGCAGCGTCGCGGGGAGGCGGTTGCCGAGGGTCGCACCGTACGCATTGCCTTCGAAGGCCGGCGGCGGTTCAATCTGACGTTCGATCCCGTGCAGGCCCGCGCCGATCAACGCGGCGAATGCGAGGTACGGGTTCGCGTCGGCGCCGGGCAGGCGGTTCTCGAGCCGGAACGATCGCCCGCGACCGACGACCCGGAAGCCGCAGGTGCGGTTGTCGTGTCCCCACGTGATCGCCGTCGGCGCCCAGGATAACGACTGGTAGCGCTTGTACGAGTTCACCGTCGGCGCCCACATGAGGACCAGTTCCCGGGAGAGTGCGAGCAGGCCCCCGAGGAAGTGCCGGAAGGTCGCCGACGGCGATCCCGTAGACGAATCGCCGTGCCAGAAGATGCTCGCGTCACCCGCCAGGTCCCACGCGCTCGCGTGGACGTGGCAACTCGACCCGGCCTCGTCGGGCGCGACCTTCGCCATGAACGTCAGGGACATCCCCTGTTGTTCGGCGATCTCCTTCGCGCCGTGCTTGAGGAGGACGTGCCGGTCCGCCATCTCGAGCGGTGGCGCGTGGGCGAGGTTCAGCTCGACCTGGCCTCGACCCCACTCGCCTTTCGTGCCTTCCATCGCCACGCCGGCGCGGCCCAACTCGTTGCGCACGCGGCGCAGCACCGGCTCCTCCCGCGTGCCCTGCATGACGTGGTAATCCTCGACGTACCGGCTTGCGCGCGACAGGCCCCGGTAGCCCTTCGCGCCGGCGGTCTCATACGTGTCCCGGAACAGGTACGCCTCGAGTTCGGAGGCCATGCGGAGCGAAATGCCAGACGCGGCCGCGCGTTCGACCTGGCGCCGGAGCACCTGTCGTGGCGCGACGCCGACGGGGTCACCGGCGCCGTCCTGAGGGTCCCCGAGGATGAGGGCGGTCCCAGGCAGCCAAGGGAGGAGGCGCGCCGTGCCCCAGTCCGGCACGACGATGAAGTCGCCGTACCCCCGGTCCCAGCTCGCCGACCGGTAGCCGGGCAGCGGCTCCATCGCCATGTCGACGGTCAGGAGGTAGTCGCACGCATGGACGCCCTCGTCCGCGACGTGATCCATGAAGTGACGGCCAACCAGGCGCTTGCCCATGAGGCGACCCTGCTGGTCCGGGAAGGCAACGATGACGGTGTCAACCTCCCCGGAATCGACCATCGCGCCGAGAGCGAGGCGGTCGAGGAGCGGCCCGGACATGGCGACCTCCCGCGAAGTGAGGTGAGAACACGCGTCGGCAGCATTCCCGTGCCGTGTGGGCAGGATATCCCGAAGGATGGCAGGCACCCTAACTGAAGCCCCCTCGGTATCCGCGTCCGCGCCGTCCTTCCCCTCCCCCCCGTGAGAGCGTTCAGCAGCGGGTGAGGGCGCACCGTTAGACTTCGCGCCCGTAAGGAGAGACCGCCAATGGCCCCAGCGATCACGCACGCCGGACGCCGCACCTTGCCGAGCCTGGTCATCGATGCGAACACCGCGATTGCGCCGCCGCGCTGGGCACTCCTCGAGCGGCGCCTGATCGATGTTCAGGCGGCGGCGATCGCCGAGTTCTCCGAACGCTACTTTGACGCGCGCGGGTTCCTCAAGTGCGTCCCGCGGTGGTCAGGCGACGACGGCCCGGACGATGCGCTCGAAAACGTCCTGAACTGGACGGTCCTGCACGCCCTTGGTGGCGACGACACGATTCTCGCACTCTACAAGCGTGCCCTCGAAGGACACTTCCTGCAGTACACCGAGGCACGCACGACCGAGGTCGCGCTTGGCCGCGATGGCATGTACTACCAAGACTTCCACGCGTGCTTCGACTGGTTCCATCACGGGGAGGCATGGAGCCCGATCCTCCTGCAGGGCCTATCGGACCCCGGGGATCGGATGTTGGCGGCCCGGATGCGCCGGTGGACCAACTGGTATGCCGGCGAGAACCCGCACGTCCCGAACTACGACAAGCGCCATCGCGTCATCCGCAGCTTCTTCAACGGCAGCCGCGGGCCGCTGCTCCGGCAGGCCACCGCCCTTGACTGGGCAGGCGATCCCATCGATGTCGAGGGTCGCTTCGACGCTCTCCATGGCGAGCAGACGTACGACGAGATGCTCGACCATTTTCGTGACTACACTGACGTCATCGGCGACAACCACGTCAACCTCGGCGCGACGACCCTCGGCCTCGCCGCCTATGCCTTGACGGGCGAGGCTCGGTTCCGCGAATGGGTGCTGGAGTACCTCGACGCGTGGGTCGAGCGGACCGAGGCGAACGATGGCCTGGTCCCGTCAAGCGTGGGCCTCGACGGCAAGGTCGGGTCCGGATACGGGTGGTACGGGGGCGTCTACGGGTGGGGCTTTACCGTCCTGCGCGTCCCGAGGAACGGCGAGCTCGCCCACCGGGCGTACCACACCCGCACCCCGTACTCCTTTGCCAACGGCCTGCTCCTCGGGGGCAACCGCGAGTACGTGCATTTGATCAAGCGGATGGTCGACAAGGTCAACGCCAACGCGCGGACCGAGGACGGGACCACCACGTACCCGCACATGTACGGGCGCTTGGATCGCCTCGATCGCCTGCGGAGCGGGGAGACCTTGGTCGGACTGCCGTCGACCGGGCCAGAAGGGTGGTACGAGTTCCGGTCGCGCAAGTTCGCGCCGAGTGCTCTCGCCATGTGGTACTGGACCCACGACCGCTCGTCCCTCGAACTCCTGGACGAGACGCCGCGATGGGTGCAGTTCCTCGACGGGAACGACCCGGCCTATGCCGAAGATGCCTTGGCTGGTGACCTCGATGCGGTACGGCGCAAGGTCGAGGGGTTCCGCGCCGACGGCAAGTCCACGGACACCACGATGTCCGACGACATGAACCACTTGAATCCGGCCACGATCGGGGCGCTCGTCCAGCTTACGACCGGTGGGCTCCCGACGGGGCGGGACGTGCACGCCCTGCACTGCCGGTTGCGCTACTTCGACCCGGAACGGCGCCGGGCAGGCCTCCCCCAGGATGTCGCGGCGCTCGTCGAAGGGTTCTCCGAGGATGAGGTGACGGTCGCGCTGGTGAATACCTGCCCGATCGAGGCGCGCACCGTGATCGTCCAAGGCGGCGCATACAACGAGCACCTCCTGGGGGACGTGCGGGTCGCCGAGCTTGCTGGCGGCGCGCCCGGCGCCCCGGTTGCCACGGGCGGCGCGCCGTTCGCCGTCCGTCTCGCCCCGGGCGCCGGCGTGCGCCTCGTGATCGGTATGCAGCGGTTCACGAACGAGCCATCGTTCGCGTTCCCGTGGATCTAGGCAAGGACGGTGGCATCGACCGAGATGAAACTAGGCCTCGTCACGTACGAACTGGGGCGCGATTGGGATGTCGCGACCCTGATTGAGCGCTTGCCTCGCCTCGGCTATGGGGGCGTCGAGTTGCGCACGACGCACGCACACGGGGTCGAGGAGTCCCTTGATCCTGGTTCACGCGCGGAGGTGCGGCGTCGCTTCGCCGACTCGCCCCTCGAGGTGGTCGGCCTCGGCACCACCTACGAGTTTCACTCCACCGACCCGGCCGTCGTGCGCGCAAATGTCGAGGGCACGCGCCGCGCCTGCCAGCTGGCGCACGACATCGGCGCGGGCGGCGTGAAGGTCCGCCCAAACGGCGACCATGAGGCGGCCGGGATTCCGCGAGCGGCGACGCTTGACCAGATCGGACATGCCCTGCGCGAGTGCGGCGACGCCGCCGCCGTCAATGGCGTGACGATCAGACTGGAGATGCACGGTTCGGTCGGTGACGCCATCGACATGCGCCACGTCATCGACGTCGCCGACCGCCCGAACGTCGTTCTGTGCTGGAACTCGAACACCCGGTTCGACGTCGGCCCGGACGGGTCCGTGTCCGACGACTACCGCCTCGTCGCCGACAAGGTTGGCCTCGTCCACCTGCACGACCTGTCGGATGGGAAGTACCCGTGGCCCGAGTTGCTTCACCTTCTGGAGGCTGATGGCTACTCCGGGTGGTGCCTCGCCGAGTGCGCGCCGGCAAGCTCCGACCCGGCCCGCGTCCTCGAGTACTTCGCGTCGCTTTTCAACGCGTATCGGGCGTTAGGGCGACTTGGCGCGACTCGCGTGGCGTGACGCGGTGTTGCGGATCGACTGAACCGGCCTAACCCCCCAACCCCCTTCCCGGCGCGGGAAGGGGGAGGCAAGGACCCCCACCCCACCCTCAATCCCGCCCCCGCTGCGGTGGGAGAGGGAAGCACCACCCCAGCCCCTTTCATTGGCCGCAACAAGCACCCCCCAAGCGCTCCGGCGGGAGAGGGGAGATATGCCCCCTGCTACTCCCCCGAGAGGTACTTGTCGATTGTCATCCCCGGGGATCGGAGGCGGGTGAAGAACGCCCCTTCGCCGGCGCGCACCGCGGCCGCCTCGTCAAGCACCCGATCCGCCACGTCCGGCGGGATCACCAAGGCCCCGTTCTCGTCCGCGTGGACCACGTCACCGGTCCGGATCGTCACGCCGTCGATCACGACCGGGCTTCCGACGTCAAGCCACGTCATGATGCCGTGCATCGGCGAGAGGCCCGCACCCCAGCACGGCAGGGGCACGCTCCGTACGCCCTCGATGTCGCGGATCGAACCATTGGTGAGGAACCCGACCGCCCCCGCCAGCCGCATCACGGTACCCATGCCGTCGCCGATCGTCACGGTGTAGCGGGGCCGCAACCCGACTGACTCCATCACCGCGAACACGGGGGTGTCCGGCCCATGGCGACGTGCGACCTCGACCATGAGGCGGATCCAATCGTCGAACATCGACGGCGGGTTCTTGAATCCGGGAGAGGTCGTGTCCATGCGGGCCGTGACCGCGATCCCAACTCGCGGACCGGACTCGGGCATCAAGCAGCGGATGTCCGGGCCGGTATAGCCATAGGACGGGTCGCGCACGCCAAGACGCTCGAGACCGTTTGCGATGGTCGGGGTGTCGAACTCGACGAGGCGGCGAAGGCGGTCGATGTCCATTCCAATCCTTTCAATGAGTTGGACGCGGAAGCCACGGGTCCCGGTAGCGGGGTTCGCGGGGCAGAGGGACGTCGTGCGGTCGCCCACGACCACGCGAGGCGATGGCGTAGTCGTTCCCGGTACTCCGGCCGCCGATGGCCTTGTGGACGCCTATCAGGAGTACCATGCGTGACAGGCGACGCGCGTGAGGGTGGAACGAGGATCGCACGGCGCGGTCTTGAGCGCCTCCTATCGGCCGAAAGGTCTTGGAACGTCGGCGATCCCTTGATTGACCGTCATTTCCAAGCCTGGCAACTCGACCGACCGCTACTTGCCTGATCACCAGATGAACCCAGCCCAATGGGGAGGCCGTGATGGACCTTGCAGGGATTGATTTCGCGTCGCTGATCGAGCACCCGATCATCCTCATGGGAGCGTTCATGGTGGCGTGGTTCGGGATTATCGGTCTCGCCGTACGGCTGCTTGTCCCGCACCCCCGGGCGACCCTAGAACACGTCCGCGCCCATACGAGTTGAGCGCCACCGTTCGTCGCGACCCGGCTCGACATTGGGGCTTAAACTCGCCTTCCCTCGAGGCCTGGACGATGCCGACCCGCTCGACTACGTCTTCACGCGTACCGGGCGCACCGGGAGGGGAAGGTGCATGGGCGGATTCGGCCCTGTCACGTTGAGCGACCCCTCGGCGCCTGCATGGGTCCCCGCGGCGGCGCACTTCGAACGCAGTCGCTTGGCGCGCTTGGTCGCGCGGACCAGTGGGGGATCGCTCGAATCGTTCCGTGCCCGCGCGGTCGTCGAGCCCTCGTGGTTCTGGTCGTTAATGGTCGAGGAGGTCGGGCTTCGCTGGCGCGTTCCACCGGACGAGATCCTTGACATGTCGCGCGGCTTGCCGTTCGCCCGGTTCTTCCCCGGTGCCGGGCTGAACCTTGCCGTCGCGTCGATCGACAGGTGGGTCGAGGATGGCCGGGGCGGTTCCGTCGCCATTGCGTGGGAGGGGGAGGACGGCACGAACGGGTCGCTCACGTACTCCGAACTCGCGTCAGCGGTCGGGCGCGCGGCCAACGCCATCGCCGCCGCCGGTATCGGTCCGGGCGACCGTGTCGGCCTTTACATGCCGCTCATCCCTGAGTGCGCCGTCGCGATGTTCGCCTGCGCGCGCCTTGGTGCGACCTTTACCCCGATCTTCTCGGGGTTCGGAGCCGGGTCGGTCGCCGCACGCCTCGACGACAGCGGCGCGAAACTCCTGATCACGGTTGATGGCGCGTGGCGTCGAGGTCGCGCCATTCCAATGAAGTCGGTTGCTGACGAGGCCGTGGCCTTGTCACCGACCGTGACCCGGGTGATGGTCGTCCGTCGCCTCGGGGACCGCGCCGGGCCAGTCCCGTGGCGTGACGGTCGTGACACATGGTGGGACGACGACCTCGCGGCGGCGTCGCCCGACTGTCCGGCCGTCCCGACCGGCGCCAATGACCCGTACATGCTGATCTACACGTCGGGGACGACGGGGCGTCCGAAGGGCACCCGGCATGTCCACTCCGGTTTCCCGGTAAAGGCCGCGTCCGACCTTGCGATGCTCTTCGACGTGCAACCGAGCGATCGCGTGCTCTGGTACTCGGACCCGGGCTGGATGATGGCGCCATGGCTCATCTTCGGCAACCTGCTCCTCGGCGCGACCGCATGCCTCTACGATGGCGCGCCTGACTGGCCAGGTCCGGGGCGCCTCTGGAGCCTCGTTGATCGCCTAGGCGTGACCGTCCTCGGCCTCGCGCCGACGGTCATCCGTGGGTTGATGCGGCACGGCGAGGGGTACCCACATGGCGCCTCGCTCGGCTCGCTGCGCGCCTTGGGGTCGAGCGGCGAACCCTGGACGCCGGAGGCATGGTGGTGGTACTTCCGGGAGGTCGGCCGGTCGCGGTGCCCGGTGATCAACTACACGGGTGGCACCGAGGTCGGGGGAGGGATCCTCGGATGCACGACCATCGAACCGCAGTTCCCATGCGCGTTCACCGGTCCCGTCCCAGGCATGGCAGCGGCGATCGCCGACGCGAACGGCCGTGACGTCGAGGGCGCGGTGGGCGAACTCGTCGTTCGCCAACCCTGGGTCGGCATGACCCAGGGCTTCTGGGGCGGACCGGAGCCGGGGCTTCCCGGACATGACGCCGCGCGCCAGGCCGAGGCCGACGCGCGCTACTTGGAGACCTACTGGCGGCGGCCGGGCCTTGAGGGGGCGTGGGTGCACGGCGACTGGGCCAGGGCAGACCCCAATGGTGCGTGGTTCGTACTCGGGCGTTCCGACGACACGATCAAGGCCGCCGGCAAGCGCCTGGGCCCGGCAGAGGTCGAGGGGGCAGCCCTCGCGCATCCTGGGGTCGCCGAAGCCGCGGCGTGCGGCGTTCCGGATCCAATCAAGGGCGAAGTGATCGCCGTGGTCGTCGTGCCGAGCGACCGTGCGATCGCCCTCGACGAGCGGTGCGCCCAGTTCGAGGCCGAGGTCGAGGCGACCGTCGTCGCTGGCCTTGGACGGGCCTTGCGCCCGGACATCCTGCTTGCGGTGCCTGACCTGCCGAAGACGCGGAACGGCAAGGTAATGCGTCGACTGGTCCGTGGGGTCCTCGCGGGGGATGCAGACCTTGGCGATCTGTCGGGACTCGACTCGCCCGGCGCGATCGACAGCCTTCGGGAGGCCTTGGCCCGCCGCACGTAGCGTCAGGCCGGGGTGGGGGGCACGGCGCCTCCCAAGAACCGAGCTGGGGCGCATGCGGCGGACGGAAGGGGACTGCAAGCCGGGTGAGGCCCGACTGCGAGAAGCGCCTATCCCTCGGCGTCCGTCGTCTCGCCAGGCCCGATCTCGACGGCCTGCACGTCGAGCGGTTCCCATGAACGGCCAGTCACCTCGGCGGTCCAGTCCGCGAAGATCGCCATCCGCATCATGGAATGGAATGCAGGGCGCCAGTACTCGAACGCGTCGCCGTCGAGCGACTCCGCGGAGAGCGTGTATTGCACGTCCCGCTGGTACATGACGCGTAGCCATCGGCGCCACGTGACCGGTGGTGCCCCGTCCTCCGCCTCGTCGGCAAGGTACGTGTGCTCGACCTCGAGATCGACGAGAGAGCCGACGGACTCGGCGTCGGACCTGACCACTTGCGCACCGCGGATCGAGCCAATGCCTCGCTCAAGTCCTTCCCTGAGGGTCTCAAGGTCGTCCGGCTCGACGGTGGTAGGCAGGCGCGAAGCCTCGACGGTCATCGTCGCCATGTGGGGGGCATCGGCAGGTGCGCGGAGGCGCAGGGGAGGGCCTTCTTCCTGCGACCACTCGCGCGGATACAGGATTGACACCTGGTGCGCGACGTCGCGCCACACGAGGAAGCCGGTGAATGACGGCCGGTCCTGGGGACGGGGCGAGGCCCACGTGCCGTGAGGGTCGATCAGGCGCTGCATTCGAAGAGTGTACGCCGGGAATGGCAATCATCGACCGGCTCCAGCCACCGCATCGGCGCTGACGCACGGTGCGTGGTGTAGCGATTGTGAGTTGCAATCCAGTATCGTGAGACCGGAAGGGTGGCGCACTGCGCCGCCAGTGTGCCTTGAGCACTGCCGCGAAGCTCGTGTGATCGGGAGGGATGCCTTCCCGTCCCGAGCGCTGCAGGAGGAAACGATGCCCCAGAATCACGCGGGACTTGGCGAACTACCTGTCAAGGGACATGGTCGACGCGAGGCGCTCCGGCGCTTTGCGCTTGGCGCCGCCGCCCTCGCGGCTGGCGTGTCCGCCCCGGCGACCGCGCACGCTGCACGCATCTCCGAACCGGCCGGACCGGCTGGCGCCGCGGGCAGTTTCCAGGGTGCCTTCAAGGAGGCGCCGATGCTCGCAGACCTGGTCAAGGCGGGCAAGCTTCCTCCGGTCGAGCAGCGACTGCCGGCCAGTCCGCGAGTGATCAAGCCGCTTGAGACGGTTGGCAAGTACGGCGGCACGTGGCGCCGCGCCTACCGCGGTCCGTCGGACCGTGTCGGGCCGACCAAGCTCGTCGAAGAGATGCTGATCGACTGGGAAGCACCCGACCCGAAGACGATCGGCCTCACGGCGAACTTCGTCGAGCGGTGGGAGCAGAACGCCGACGCCTCCGTGTACACCTTCTACCTGCGCCCCGGGATCAAGTGGTCGGACGGGACCGAGGTCTCCACCGACGACGTGATGTTCTGGTACGAGGACATCCAGCTCCACAAGGAAATCCGCGCCAACCCCGTCGACTTGATCCGGCAGCGCGTCGGCGGCGAGTTCAAGGTGGCGACGATCGTGGCCGTCGACAAGCTGACGTTCACGGTCACGTATGCGGCGCCGAACCCCCTGCTGCCGATCGCGATCGCGAAGACCGGCGGGTTCCCGAACGCTCCCGCCTTCCTCTCGCCCGCGCACTACCTCAAGAAGTTCCATCCCAAGTACACGCCCGTCGAAGAACTGACGAAGTTGGCGACCGAGAAGAACTTGCCCGCGTGGACTGGCCTGTGGGGCGACGCCGGGAACATGGAGGGCGCGATCGCCTTCTGGTTCAAGAACCCCGAGGTGCCGGTCCTCACGCCATGGCGTGCCGTCGTTCCGGCACCTGCCGACCCGATGGTGATGGAGCGGAACCCGTACTACTGGCAGGTCGATACCGACGGCAACCAGCTGCCGTACATCGACAAGATCGAGCACGCCTTCTTCGAGAGCAATGACGTCTTCAACCTCTGGATCGCCCAGGGGAAGATCGACATGCAGATGCGGCACGTCTCGGTCGGCTCGTACGTCTTCCTGAAGGAAAACGAGTCGAAGGGCAAGTATCGCGTCCTCAACTGGCGGGCAGCCAGCACTGGCGCGTACTTCCCGAACCAGAACTGCCCCGATCCAGTTCTCGCGAAGCTGTTCAGCACGCCCGAGTTCCGGCAGGCGCTCAACGTGTCGATCAACCGCGAAGAGATTCTCGAGATCGTCTACAACGGCCTCGGCACCGCGCGTCAGGCCAGCCCCGTCAACGGTTCGCCCGAGTTCGACGCCGCCTTGGCCAAGAAGTGGGCCGAGTACGACCCGAAGCTCGCGAACGACCTGCTCGACAAGCTGGGCTTGGCGAAGGGGTCGGACGGGATCCGGAAGCGCCCCGATGGCAAGCCGCTCGAGTTCGTCGTCGAGCACACGGCACCGACCGGTTCGCCTGACAACGACCAGCACGAGCTGGTGAAGGGCTACTGGGAGGCGGTTGGCATCCGCGCCTCGATGAAGGCCGTGGAACGGTCGCTCTACGAGGAGCATTGCCGGACGAGCGAGATCGAGGTCGGGACCTGGAGCTTTGACCGGTGCTCGGTCGTCAAGGCCGACCCCGGCCGCTGGCTCGGGACGATCACGGACGGCCCGTGGGCACCGGCGTTCGGCAACTGGTACACGAAGGCGCCGTTCAAGCAGGAAGAGCCGCCGGCCGACCACCCCATCCGCAAGATCTGGGGCCTGTGGGAACAGGTTCAGGTCGAGCCGGACGAGGCGCGCCGGAACGCCCTGTTCCAGGACCTGCTCGGGATCCACACCGCCGCTCCGATGGTCGTCGGGGTTGTCGGCGAGTTGACGGCGCCGATGGTGGCGTCGCAGGCATTCGGCAATGTCGCCGGGGGGTACATCAGCGATGACACCCTGCGTGACACGGGCCTGATCAACCCGCAGCAGTTCTACATCGGCCGGGCCTAATCCCCTCGCGACACCTTGTAGCGCAGCTGCGCCCCGGGTCACCCCGGGGCGCAGGTGCGTGTCCGGGCACCAGCGCCGAGGCGGTCCTCTTCCACGCGCGAGAGTCGGATGATTGCGTACACGATCCAACGCCTCCTGCTGGCGATCCCCACCCTCTTCGTCATCTCCTTGCTCTCGTTCGTGCTGATCCAGTTGCCGCCCGGAGACTTCCTCTCCAGCTACGCGGCGACGCTCGCGGCACTAGGCGAGCAACTCAGCGGTGACACCCTCGCGCTCCTGCGCGAGTCGTACGGGCTCGACCAGCCGATCTACGTCCAGTACTACAAGTGGATCACCGGGATCGTGACCCGGGGCGACTTCGGGCTGAGCCTGGAGTGGAAGCAGCCGGTCAAGGCGCTCCTCTGGGAGCGCATGGGGCTGACCATTGCCCTGACCCTGAGCACGCTGCTCTTCACGTGGCTGCTGGCGATCCCGATCGGCATCTACTCGGCGACGCACCAGTACAGCCCGCTCGACTACGTCTTCACGACGATCGGATTCATCGGCTTGGGCGTGCCCGGGTTCATGCTCGCCCTCGTCGTGATGTGGATCGCCTTCATTTACTTCGGTGCGGACGTGGGTGGGCTCTTCTCCGACCAGTACAAGAACGCGCCGTGGTCGCTCGGGCGGGTCTGGGACCTCCTGCAGCACCTCTGGGTGCCCATGCTGATCCTTGGCATGGAGGGTGCGGCCGGGTTGATCCGGACGATGCGCGCAAACCTGCTCGACGAGCTGCATAAGCCGTACGTAACGGCGGCGCGGGCGCGCGGCCTCGATGAGACGGTGCTCACGTATGAGTACCCCGTTCAAGTCGCGCTGAACCCGTTTATCTCGACCCTCGGCTGGGCGCTTCCCGGCCTGGTGAACGGCGGGACGATCATCAGCGTCACGCTGAGCTTGCCCACGGCCGGCCCCCTGCTCCTGCGTGCGCTGCAATCGCAGGACATGTATCTCGCCGGCGCGTTCATCCTCCTGCTTGGCAGCCTGACGATCGTGGGGACCCTGATCTCGGACCTGCTTCTCGCCTGGATCGACCCGCGGATCCGGTTGACCCACTAGGACATCGTCGTGACGGCATCTGCGACTGAACGCGACCCGAGCCAGGCCGGCGGAACGCCGCCGCTCCCAGATCGGCCAGAGCCCTTGACCGAACGGGGCGAGGCCTCGACATCGAGCAAGTTGGTTTCAGCCTCCCAGTGGAGGCTGATGTACTGGCGGTTCCGTCGGCACCGACTCGCCGTGGTGTGCACGTTTATCGTGGTCTTCTTTTACATCGTGGCATTATTCTCGGAGACGATCTCTCCGCTCGATCCGAACAAGGTGTCGAACCTCTACAAGTACGCGCCTCCGCAAGCTATTGAGTTCCTTGACAAGGACGGCAACTTCTCGTTCAGGCCATACGTGCTCGGTTTCAAGAGCAGCCGCAACCCCGAGACGTTGCGGATCACGTATGTCCCGGACCCCACGAAGCGCTTCCCGGTCCGATTTTTCGTCCCCGGTGAGAAGTACATGTTCTGGGGACTGTGGCCTTCCGACATCCATGTCATCGGCCTCGGACCGGATGCGCCAGCGAACACGCCGTTCCACCTCCTCGGGACGGACCGCCTTGGGCGCGACATGCTCTCGCGGATCGTTTATGGCGCCCGGATTTCGCTGTCGATCGGGCTCATCGGCGTGACGCTGAGTCTGGTCTTCGGCATCCTCCTGGGCGGGGTGTCCGGCTACTACGGTGGCTGGATCGACGCGGTCATCCAGCGCATCATCGAGTTCATCCGGTCGCTGCCGACGATTCCCGTCTGGATGGCGCTGGCCGCGGCGATGCCGCCGAAGTGGCCCCCGGATTACGTCTACCTCGGAATCACGATCATCCTCTCGCTCCTCGGATGGACCGGCCTCGCGCGTGTGGTGCGCGGTCGCTTTCTGGCCCTGCGCGAGGAGGACTTCGTGCTGGCCGCCCGCCTTTCGAACTGCTCGGAGCCCCGGATCATCTTCCGGCACATGGTGCCGAGCTTCGCAAGCCACATCATCGCGAGCATCACGCTCGCGGTCCCGGGGATGATCCTTTCGGAGACCTCGCTGAGCTTCCTCGGCCTCGGCTTGCGCCCGCCGGTCATCAGTTGGGGCGTCCTCCTGCAGGAAGCCCAGAACATCCAGACAGTTGCGCTCTTCCCGTGGCTCCTGATCCCCGGCGCGGCGGTCATCCTGATCGTCCTGGCATTTAGCTTCGTCGGTGACGGCCTCCGTGACGCCGCCGACCCGTACGGACGGTGACGCGATGACGACCGAACTGATTGACCCGCCGGCACGCACCGGCAGCGCGGAGGCGCCCCGTCCCCTCGACACGCCCGTCGTGCTCGACGTGAAGGACTTGCGCACGCATTTCTTGATGCCTGGGGGGACGGTGCGGGCGGTGGACGGCGTGAGCTACACGCTTCACCGGGGACGCACGCTCGGGATCGTCGGCGAGAGCGGCTGCGGGAAGTCGGTGACGGCGCAGTCCGTCCTCGGGATCGTCCCGCGTCCCGGACGCAACGTGGGCGGAACGGTCACGCTGACCCGTCGCGACGGGACGAACCTCGAGTTGACCAGCCTTGACCCGCGGGGAAAGGTGATCCGCAGCGTCCGGGGCAACGAGATCGCGTACATCTTCCAGGAACCGATGTCCGCACTCAGCCCGATCCATACGATCGGGCACCAGATCACGGAGGTGATCCGCCTGCACACGGGTGCCAAGCGTGACGAGGCGCGGTTCCGGGCAGAGACGGTGATGCGCCAGGTCGGTTTGCCGCGACCTGACGCGGTTCTGGACCGCTACCCCCACCAGCTCTCCGGTGGCATGCGCCAACGTGCGGTCATCGGGATCGCGCTCGCTTGCAACCCTGGGATCCTCATCGCGGACGAGCCGACGACGGCACTGGACGTGACGACGGAGGCCGTGATCCTCGACCTGGTGCGGAGCCTCCAAAAAGAGGGCGGCATGGCGATCCAGTTCATTACCCACAACCTCGGGGTCATCGCTGAGATTGCCGACGAGGTGGTCGTGATGTACATGGGGCGCCAGGTTGAACGCGCGCCCGTTTCCCAGCTCTTTCATGCACCGCAGCACCCGTACACCCAGGCACTGCTCCGGTCGATGCCCCGCCTTGGCCACCGGGCGCACGAGCGCCTTGAGGCCATCCAAGGCATGGTGCCGGACCCCTACGACGTGCCACCCGGGTGCGCGTTCCATACCCGCTGCCGGCACTACGTACCAGGCACTTGCGACAGTCCCGAGTACCTCGAGGTGTCGCCACGCCACTGGGTGCGGTGCAGCCGCGCCGGGGAGGTGGCGTGATGGCCATGAATGCACCCGCGACCGGCGGCCCGAATCCGCCTGGCTCGTCTGAAGATGACCTCCTCGTCGCGCGGGACCTGAAAAAGTGGTTCCCCATCCGCAAGGGCTTCTGGTCGCGTGTCGTCGGCCATGTCAAGGCCGTCGACGGCGTCTCGTTCAACGTGCGCCGGGGCGAGACCCTTGGCCTGGTCGGCGAGTCTGGCTGCGGCAAGACGACGACGAGCCGTCTCGTGCTACGGGCCTACGACCCGACCGGCGGGACGATCCACTTCAAGGACCGCAAGCTCGGGTGGATCGACATCCCGACGGCACGGAGGTCGGAGCTGCGCGACATCCGGCGCAACGTCCAGATGATCTTCCAGGACCCGTACGGTTCGCTCAACCCGCGGATGACGTTGCGCGAGATCATCGGCGAACCGCTCCTCGTCAACGGCATCGCCTCGGGCTCGGCATTGCAGGACCGGGTGGCAGAGCTGCTCCGACTGGTCGGCCTGCACCCCGAGTACATGAGCCGTTACCCGCACGCGTTCTCGGGCGGACAGCGCCAACGGGTCGGCATCGCGCGTGCGCTCGCGCTTGAACCGCAGCTCGTCGTCTGCGACGAGCCGGTGTCGGCCCTGGACGTCAGCATCCAGGCGCAGACGCTCAACCTACTCGAGGACCTCCAGGGCCGGCTCGGGCTCACGTACATTTTCGTTGCGCATGACCTGTCGGTCGTTCAGCACGTGAGCACGCGCGTCGCAGTGATGTATGTCGGGCGAATCGTGGAACTGGCGCCAACGGCCGACCTGTTCTTCGCCCCGCGCCACCCCTATACCGAGGCGCTCCTCTCGGCGGTCCCGACGCCCGACCCTGATCATCGCGGCACGCGGATCTTCCTCGCAGGCGAGGTTCCGGATGCGTCAAACCCGCCCACGGGCTGCCACTTCCATCCCCGGTGCCGCTACGCGGTAGAGGCGTGCAGGACGACGGTGCCCCCGCTCGTCGAGCTGGCGCCTGGTCACCAGGTAGCGTGCCACCGCGCGACGGAGTTGAGCCTCGCCGGGGTAGTGCCGGGCAGCTAGACCGGCACGCCGCCGCCCTCCCCCCGTCTCCCCTTTTCCCGGGAGGAGGGGGGAGAGGGAAGCGCCACCGCCCCTCCCCCGGCGGGCAAGGATGCCCGCGGACCAACCCCACCTCCTACCGGAAGTGGGCGGCGGCCTCCTCGTGGCCCGGCATCTCGAGGAGCGCATTCATGACGCCCTCGGCCTGGTCGCGCGAGCGGGTGCGGCGGTCGGCCAGGAGGTCGAGCAGGACAAGGCGCCGGTCGCCGGACAGGAACGCCTCGAGCCCGCGCTCCATCTCGTCGATGCGCGGCGTGACCTCCTCGCGGAGGATGCGCGCGGGCAGGGGCCGGGCGGGGCGCATCGGGTGGACGCCTCCCCGGTCAATCCAGGCCTGCCCCTCGACCACGACGTCTGACGCGACGCCATCGAGGATGCCCGCCACGTTCGGGACGTTCACCTGGAAGCATCCGGCGACGCCGTTCGCGAGTGCGTCGATGATCGGCACCTGCTGTTCGCGCGTGCGCTCACGACCGAAGACGGAGGTCACTTGCGCGCCTTCGTCCTTTAGGACGGCGTCCACCTGAGCGAGGCGTTCCGTCAGTTGCTGCACGTGGACCGGGCGGGCGGTCTCGGTGTCGGGCCCCCCCCACGGCGGCCCGAACCACCGGAGCTTCGTCTCGGCGTCGGAGTGGTACCACCATCCGACTTGGCGCGGGGTGTCGCCGATCGGCATTAGCCCGTACAAGTTGTACATGTCGATGACGCCCCGGCTCATCTGGATGTCGTGCGTGCGCGCCGCGACATGCGTGTCCCAGAACTTCGGGCCCTCCGTCTCGATCCACCGGTCGAGGATCGGGTAGGCGTCCTCGCCGTGGTGCCGGAACGTGGTCATCCAGATGGCGTGGTTGACGCCGGGCGCCTCCCACGTGACCCTGGCCGGGTCGAGGCCGAGTCGGCGTGCGATTTCTAGGTAGCCGTAATGGCCATGGCACAGGCCGATGACCTTCACCTTCGTCTGGCGCGTCATCAAGGTGGTGCCGTCGAAGACGGGATTGCCGCTCTGGATCAACCATGCATCCGGACAGATGCGGGTCATGTCGTTGGCGACGTCGAGCATGAGGCGAAAGTTGTAGTACTGGCCGATGACGCCGGCGCCGAAGTAGTAGTAGCCATGCGCGGTCGTGAGGTCGCGTACGCGCCGGGCGTGGTGGTGGCCCTTGACGTCCGCGGTGTTGATGACGAACTGGGCGCCGTCAAGGGAGGCCTGGCGGTCGGTCGTCGCGGTGAACCGGAGGTCGGAACCAAGTTCGCGCGCGTAGCGTTCCGCGAGGCGCGTGATGTTTGCAAGCCGACCGGCGTCGATGTCCATGAACGTGACGTGCGCGCCCTTCAAGTTCTCCGTGAGGCAGAGGTCCTTGACGAGGCCAAGCGAGAACGTGGCGCTTCCCGCGCCGATGACGGTGATCGAGGTGGTGGGTGGCATGGCTCTCCTTCCGTGCGACCAACATGCTACCTTCGTGGGTTCCCGGGAGACTAGCCCGGACGACGCGACGAGCCGGCCTTGGGGCGGGCGTCACTTATCGAAAGGCCCGGCATGCTCGCATCCGTCTTGGAGTTCGTCCGCACCGTCATCCAGGAGACCATCCTCTCGATGGGGTACGTCGGCATCGCCCTCGTGATGTTTGCCGAGAACATCTTCCCGCCAATTCCGTCGGAGCTCGTGATGCCGTTCGCGGGATGGCTCGCACGGGACGGCAAGATGGACCTGGTGACGAGCATGGTCGCAGGCACGTCTGGATCCGTCGCGGGCGCGATCGTCCTCTACTACCTCGGCGCGTGGGCGAACGAACCGATCATCCGGCGGTTCGTTCGCGCATACGGGCGGTACTGGCTGCTCACCGAGGAGGACGTTGACCGGACGATGGCGTTCTTCGCCCGGCACGGCGGGGCGGTCACATTCTTCGGCAGGATGATCCCCATCATCCGGAGCCTGATCTCGGTCCCCGCCGGCATGAACCGCATGCCGATGGTGCCGTTCCTGGTCTACACGACGGCCGGGAGCGCGATCTGGACGGCGGCGCTGACCATCGGCGGGTGGATCCTCGGCGAGAACTGGCCCCAGATCATCGGGATCGTCAACCAGTACGAGCGGGCGTTCCTGGTGGTGATGGTGATCGGGGCAGTGGCATGGTTCGGTCGCCGGCTGGTCCCACGCCTCCGCGCGGCGAGGGCGTAGCTGCTCGGCAATCGCTCCCGGAAGCACTAGCCGGGTCGTCGATCAGCATTTCATCCCGGCGCGGTGACCGGCTGATGGACCGGCGCGGTCCGTGCTCGCCAGGCGCGAAAACGTTCCAGCGGAAACGCTAGGGGGTGGCGGTCGGCGTCGGCGGGGCGGGGCGCGACTGGCCCGGCGAAGAGGGCCGGGACGGAGCCGACCCGCCGCACGACGGGACGAGCAGGGTCGCGGGCGCGACGGCCATCGCCGTACGAAGGATCGCGTTGGCGACCCGGCGCAGCGCGAGCCGCCGGGAAAGCGTGGTGTCCATCGGCGACATCGTACGCCGGTCACGGCCCGGTGCGGGAAGTTTTCAGGAGCAGGTCGGCGCGAAAGCCCCAAGGCGGCGGAGTGGCCGGGACGATCCTGCCTAACCTCCCGGCGCATGCGCAAAAGCTTCACGACCGGGCAGGGGGCGGGTCGAAGCGAAAGCCCCTAGGGTGGCGTCAGTCCGAAGCGAGCGGGGTCTTCCAGAACCGCGCGGACGGCACCGAGGAAGCGCATGGCGTCCTCGCCATCGAGTACCCGATGGTCGAAGGTGAAGGACAACCCCATGCAGTCGCGGGCCACCACTTGGCCGTCCCGCACGCGCGCCTGCGCTTCGATGCGCCCCGTGCCGAGGATTGCTACCTCCGGTCCGTTGACGATCGGCGTGGCGAACTGCGCCCCGCCGCCGACGCCGCCAAAGTTGGTAAGCGTGAAGGTGCTGCCGACGAGGTCGGCCGGGAGCAGCCTGCGTGCGCGGGCGCCCTCTGCAAGGCGAACGATCTCCGACTGCACTTCCAGCAGCGACCGGCGGTCGGCGTCGCGCAGGACAGGCACCAGAAGTCCGTCGGGACCGGCAGTGGCGATGCCCAAATGGATGCGGCGGTGGCGGGCGATGGTGGCGGTGGACTCGTCGTAGGTGGCGTTCGCCAGCGGTACGGCGCGCAAGCCCGACACCACCGCGCCCACGAACCACGGCAAGTAGGTCAGGCGATGCCCGCCAGGGGCAGCCGCGGATCGGGCGCGCATCGCCACCAGCTCGGTCACGTCGGCGGTGTCGAACGCCGTTACCAGCGGCGCCTGCCGGGCGGTGCGCTCGAGGCGCTCGATCAAGCGCCGGCGCAGCGCGGTGACCGGCAGGTACTCGACGTCGGCAGACGAGACGACATGCACCGGCGCCGTTGCAGCCGCCTCCACGTCGGCGACGCGGAGCCGCCCTTCCGGGCCGGTGCCGCGCACGTCCTCCAGGCGGATGCCGGCGTCGCGCGCCAGCCGCCGTGCCATCGGCGAAGCGCGCAGGGGACCGGATGCCGGCGGGGCGATGGCGCTACTAGTAGGGACGCAACGCCAAGGCGGCGGAGCGGGCGGGACGCCAGCGGTCCCGGGGGAGCCAAAGCGAGGCGGGGAAGCCGGCGGACCCAGTCCCCGTGCGCTGGGTGGCAATCCCACGATCCCCGTCCATTCGTCGTCGTCCGAGAAGTCTGAGGGCGTGGGGAGCGACGGTGTTTGGGACCCCGATGGCGGCCCGGCGGAGGCGGGGAGCGTGCGAGGCGCGTCAGCGTCAGTCGCCAGTTCGACAAGGACGTCGCCCACCATCGCGGTCGCGCCGACCGGCACGCGGATGGCGCTCACGACACCGCCCACGGGCGTGGTGAGTTCGATCGACGCCTTGGCCGACTCCACCTGGCAGACGGGGTCGAACGGTTGCACGCGGTCGCCCACTTGGACGAACCACGTCTCGATCCGTCCCTCGTGCGCCCCCTCGCCCAGATCGGCAAGC
This sequence comes from Thermoflexus hugenholtzii JAD2, assembly GCA_945865725.1. Classification (GTDB taxonomy): domain Bacteria; phylum Chloroflexota; class UBA11872; order UBA12225; family UBA12225; genus CAILQO01. Next base: position 30,085 of record CAMBEO010000016.1, read on the forward strand.
CGGAACGCGAACGTGCCGCCCGCCGCCGCGGACGCCCCTCCCGGCGCCGAGCGGACCGACCCGGCCACCGCTCAGTCCTCCATCACCGCACGGATGGCCTGGGCCACGCGCGGCGCGTCGGGCAGGTAGATGTCCTCCAGCAACTGGGGCGGATAGACCACGTCGCAGCCGGTCACCCGGCGCGGAGGGGCGCGCAACGCCCAGAAGCAGCGTTCCACGAGATCAGCGACGACGTCGCCTCCCAGCCCGCCGGTGAGGGGCGCCTCGTGGACGACCACCAGACGCCCGGTCTTTTCGAGGGAAGCGCCGGTGGTCTCCGCGTCGAGGGGGGCCAGCGTGCGCAGGTCGATCACTTCCGCGTCGATGCCCATCGCCGCGGCCGTCTCGGCCCCGGCCAGGGCCACCGGCACCATCGCCCCCCACGCAATGACGGTGACATCAGATCCGGTCCGGCGCACGCGCGCGCTGCCAATCGGCACTGGAGGCGCGTCGTCCGCCACCAGTTCGCGGCCCGCGCGGTAGAGGCGGATTGGCTCCATCACGACCACCGGATCGGGGTCGTTGATCGCGGATCGAAGCAGGCCAGCGGCGTCGGCTGGCGTGCTGGGGCAGACCACCTTCAAGCCCGGGGAATGGGCCAGAAGCACCTCGAGGCTGTCGGCGTGGTGCTCCGGCGTGCGTACCCCGCCGCCGTACGGGCAGCGCACCACGAGTGGCGCGTTCACCTGGCCCCAAGTCCGGGCGCGAACCTGCGCGGCTTGGGCAGCCAATTGGCCAATCGCCTTGTAGAGGAATCCCATGAACTGGATCTCGGCGATCGGGCGCAAGCCCGTCAACGCCATGCCAAATGCCGCCCCGATGATGGCTGACTCGGCGAGGGGAGTGTCCAGCACCCGCGCGGCGCCGAACCGGGCAAGCAAGCCATCGGTGACGCGGAAGACGCCTCCCGCATGGCCGATGTCCTCGCCTACGAGGACCACCTTGGGGTCACTCGCCAATGCCTCGGCTAGGACGCGGTTCAGTGCCTGAGCCATGGTGATTGGAGAGGCCGACGCAGCGTCAGTGGCGCCATTGGGCGCGCGCGTGGCGGCGGGAGCGGTCATGGCGTCTCCTCCCGGTCGATGGCGTGTCGCGCGGCTTGATACGCGCGCAGGCGCGGGGGCGGGATCGCCCAGGTGGACTCGATGACCCGGTCAAAGGATGGAGTGGGGCGCGCCTCCGCGCGGGCGATGGCGCCGTCGATCTCCACCAGTACCTCGGCTTGGAGCACGGCCTCGCGACCGGCGTCCCACAGGCCGCGACGTTCCAGGAAGCGCCGAAATCGAATGATCGGGTCTCGCCCTCGCCACGCCGCGATCTCGTCCGGAGGCTGGTACCGGGTGGGGTCGTCGGCGGTGGTGTGGGCGCCAAGGCGGTAGGTCAGCGCCTCGACAATGATCGGGCCTTCGCCCGCCCGTGCCCGATCCAAGGCATGGCGAGCCACTTGGTAGACCGCGAGGGGGTCGTTGCCATCGACGAGCAGCCCCGGGAGGCCAAACGCGAGTGCCTTCTGGGCGAGGGTTTGGCTGGCCGACTGGCGCGCGCGGGGGGTACTGATGGCCCAACCATTGTTCTGGATGTAGATCAACGCTTGCGCACCGAAGACGCCCCCGAAGTTGATTGCCTCGTAGAAGTCACCTTGGGAGGTGGCGCCGTCACCCACGCTCGCGACCGCCACGTGGGGCTGTCCCTGCAAGCGGAACCCCAGTCCGGCGCCGACGGCATGCAGTGTCTGGTCGGCAATGACGATCTGGATCGGCCAGGCACCGGTGTCGTAGGGGTTTGCTACCCAGTACAGGCCGCGGAAGTACTGGAGCAGGTCCTCGAGTGCAAGGCCGCGCATCAGGAGGAGCAGCGGTTCGCGGTAGGCCGTGAAGACCCAGTCGCCGGATTCCATCGCTAGCCCCATGCCTGCCAGCGCGGCCTCCTGGCCGGTAGCGGGCGCCCAAACGGTGAGGCGCCCCTGGCGTTGGATCGCCAGCGCGCGACCGTCGAGGGCGCGCCCGAAGGCCATCCACCGGTAGAGCGCGAGCAGCGTGGCGTCGTCCAACTCGGGCAGGGGACCGACCACGTGCCCGTCCGGGTCGAGCACGCGAAACGGCTCCGGGTCGGCGCCCAACCGCACCGAGCAAGCGGCGAACTTTTCGGGCACCGGGTCAGGACCATGAGGTAATGGCATCAGTCCCTCCCACCTGCCGCAAGCGTCCCAGCAAGCGAGTCGTCTACTCGCGCACCGGCACGTCGGAGGGCCAGCGTATCGCGGCCCAAGCGAGAGCGGAAGGGGGGTGCTTCCCTCTCCCGCCGCAGCGGGGGAGGGACCGCGTACGCGGATAACGATGGTGGGGGCCGCTCCGGGATGTTGGGTGACGTGCGGGCTTTGGGAGGCGGAGCGGGCGGAGGGAGAGGGATTCGAACCCCCGGTCCTTGCGGACTACCGTTTTCAAGACGGTTGCCATCGACCTCTCGGCCATCCCTCCACGGGTGCGCCACGGGCGCGAGGCGGCGCCGATGGTAGCACTGGTGGCTCCGCGGGGGATCAGCCCTCGGTGCGCAGCGTCGGGAAGGCGATCACCTCGCGCAGGCTAGGCTGGTCAAGGAGGAACGCGCACAGGCGGTCGATCCCGATGCCGAGGCCGCCTGCGGGTGGCATCCCGTGCTGCAGTGCTTCCACGAAGTCCAGGTCGACGACGTGGGCTTCCTCGTCTCCGGCCGCCGCCGCCCGCGCCTGGTCGAGGAAGCGCTGGTACTGGTCGTCCGGGTCGTTCAACTCGGTGAACGCGTTCCCAAGCTCGACGCCGGCCGCGAACGCCTCAAACCGCTCGACCACCCCGTCCTCTCCCGGCTTCCGCTTCGCGAACGGGCTCAACTCGACCGGGTAGTCGACAAGGAAGACCGGATCGACGATTTTTGGCTCGACGTATGTCGACAGCAACTGGTCGATCAGCTGGGCACGCGTCTTCTGCGGTTCGACCCGAAGGCCGGCGGCGCGGACCGCCGCGTCAAGCGACTCCAATGTCGGGTGCACCGCGTAGTCGATGCCGCTCTCGTCCAGGATTGCCTGGCGCAATGACCGGCGGGGCCATGGCGGCGTGAGGTCGACGGCCTTGCCACCCACCGTGATGACCATCGTGCCGAGGACGCGGTGCGCCACGATCGACACCATGTCCTCAACCATCCGCATCACGTCTCGGTAGTCGGCATAGGCTTCGTACGACTCGAGCATCGTGAACTCGGGGTTGTGCTTCCGGGAGATGCCCTCGTTCCGGAAGACGCGCCCGATCTCGTAGACCTTGTCGACGCCACCGATCAGGAGCCTCTTCAAGTAGAGCTCGAGCGCGATGCGAAGCGCGAGGTCACGTTCGAGGGCATTGTGGTGCGTCCGGAACGGCCGGGCGGTCGCGCCACCGTGTTGCGCCTGCAGGACGGGCGTCTCGACCTCGATGAACCCACGGTCGTCGAGGAAGCGCCGCACCTCGCGAACGATGGCGGCCCGCTTGCGCAACACGTCGCGTGCCTCGGCATTCGCGATGAGGTCGAGGTGCCGACGGCGGAAGCGCGCCTCGGAGTCGACCAGGCCATGCCACTTCTCGGGCGGTGGGCGAAGCGCCTTCGAAAGCATCACCCACGACGACGCCTGCAGGGTCTTCTCACCGGTCCGGGTGGTGAAGAGCGTCCCGGTGAACCCGACCGTGTCGGCGAGGTCAACCGTGTCGACGAACAGGCGGTATGGCACCTCGCCGACCGAATCCACGCGCAGGTACGCCTGGAACCGGTCATGGCCGTCCCGCACCTCGGCGAAGGTGGCCTTGCCCATGGTGCGCAGGAGCGAGACGCGCCCGGCGATGGTCACGACCGCGCCGGACGACGCCAGCGCGTCAAACGCCTCGCGGACCTCGGCGTTCGTGTGCGATCGCGCGAAGTGAGGCGGGAACGGATCGACGCCCGCATCCCGCAGGCGGGTGAGCTTGATGCGGCGCGCGACGACGTACTGGTCGTCTGCGATCAAGGTCGGCAACGGGCATGGGACCGGGTTCTCCGGGGAAGGGGTCACTAGGCCGGACGGTACCAGACGTGGCGCTTGCGGACGGAGGCGCTACTCGATCGCGCGGACGGTGAACCGCACGACGCCATTCGGCGTGACGACCTCGGCAACCTCGCCAAGGCGCTTGCCCAGGAGCGCGCGCCCGACGGGGCTCTCATTCGAGATGCGCCCGCGCGCCGGATCCGCTTCAGGCGTTCCGACGATGGTGTAGGAATCACGCTCACCTTCGTCGTCTTCGACCTCGACGGTCGAACCGAGCCCGACGACCGTTAGGTCGTGTTCGACGGGGATCAACTGGGCGGTCCGGAGTTGAAGCTCGACCGTCTGGGTGCGCCCCTCGACGAATGCGAGGTCAACCCGGTCGGAATCAGGCTCGGACGCCTCGGCGAAGGAACCGACCTCGCGCTCCTCCTGGATGCGTTCGAGCAGCTCGCGGCGCCGCATGGCCAAGCGGTCAAGCTCGTCCTCGAGCATGCGCTTGCCTTCAGGCGTCAGGAAGACGGGTCGGGGGCTCATCGTCGGTGGCTCACGGGATGGATGTCGCAGCGTCGCGACATCGCGTTTCGCATGGGGACGCGCGCGTGCGCTGAAGTGGCGGGCCACACTATAGACGCGCGCCGTCGCCGGTTCAACGGGCCGGTCGGATGGCTGTCAACTGGACGTTGCTCGCGAAGCGCGTGCGACGGCGGCGACCACCGCGTCGTCCTCGCCGGGAAGCACGGTCCGGGGGTCGATCAGGAGGTCGTCGTCCGCGATCCGCCCGACGACTGGGGGCACGGCGGCATCACCGCGACGCAGGCGGGCGGCGAGCGCTGCGGCCCTCGATCCGGCTCCGGCCGGGATCCGAACGACCGTGGTAGGCAACGACACGCCGGGCATGGACCCGCCCCCGATGGCCGAAACCTCCGGTGCGACGTGGCACGCGACCCCGGATGCGCGGAGGCTTGCCGCCCATGAACTGGCGCGGAAACTGAGGTCCGCCTCCGTCGCGCCGATCATTAGCCAGACTGGGACCTCGGTCGCGGCCGTGCCTCGCCGGTAGTGCGTGAGGGTCGCCGCAAGGGCCACGATGCCAAGCGATCCGAGACGCAACGCGCGCGCAAGCGGGTGGCGGCGAATGCGCTCGATGATCGGTCGGCGCCCGACGATGATCCCCGCTTGCGGTCCCCCGAGGAGCTTGTCCCCTGAAAAGGTGACGACGGACACCCCCGCCGCGAGGCTCTCGGACGGTCGCGGCTCCCGGAGGGCGCCGCCGATGTTGAACATTTCCGTGTCGAGGAGGCACCCGCTGCCCACGTCTTCCACGACGGGCACGCCTCGTTCGGCGCCGAGGGACGCCAGGTCGGCGATGGCGACGCTCGCGCCAAAGCCGATGATCCGGAAGTTGCTTGGGTGGACGGCGAGGAGCGCTGCCGTGTCCGGGCCGATCGCGTTGGCGTAGTCCTCGAGGCGGGTGCGGTTCGTCGTGCCGACCTCGACGAGCCGGGCGCCGCCCTGACGCATGACGTCGGGGACGCGAAACCCGCCGCCGATCTCGACGAGGTGCCCGCGCGAGACCACGACCTCGCGCCCGCGGGCGAGCTCGGCGAGGACAAGGAGGATCGCTCCGGCGCAGTTGTTCACCACGAGGGCGTCAAGTCCCGAGGTGTCGAGGCCCGGGTGGGTCGCCTCGAGGGCGTCGAGGACCGGTCCGGCGAGATGCGCGTGCCTCGCCCCCCGCTCGCCCGTCCCAAGGTCGAACTCGAGGTTGGCATAGCCCGCGCTGACGGCCGCGACGGCGGCGGCGGCATGCGCTGAGAGCGGAGCGCGTCCGAGGTTGGTGTGCAAGACGACCCCGGAGGCATTGATGACGCGGCGAGGCCCCGGATTGGCGATGGCCGCCGCCTCGGCGAGGGTCGCGGTGACGGCCTCGCCGAGGAGGCGATCCCTGGGCAATGGCTCGGCGAGGGCGCCATCGGAGATCGTGGCCTGCGCGCGGTCTCGAACGGACGCCAAGCCCCGGCGTGCGAGGCGCGTGACCGAGTCGCGGGAGAGGCTGCCGACGAGCGACGCGACGTCCGGGTGCCGCATGAGTGCGTCGACCGATGGTAGGTCGCGGCGTGGGTCGTGCGTGGGGTTCATGGCGGGATCATCGCCGCCGATAGGCCGGGGGCGCCACTCGTCGCGCGGTCCCGCGCAGTCTCTTCCACGAAATGTCTCGCGACGCGCGTCGAACACGGTCCGTCCAATGCTGCTCGGGAAGGATCCTCTCCCAACCATCCGCGAGAGGCTCCGTGCTGGCAACTTGCCACGAACTTGGGAAGACCAGTCCAAATGCGACGCGATCACGCGGTTCGGTGCCAAGATGAGTACAACTGTCGGAACGGGGAGGTTGCGGTCATCGCAGGGATTGTCGACGCCTTCACGCTGCCCGACGTCATCGCCATCGCGGCGCTTGGCGTAATCGCACTCGGCGCGATGGGCGTCGGCGCCATTGCGGCGGTGACCGCCTGGCGGATCGTCCGGCCAGACCGGGACAGCCGCCCGAAAGCCTGGGTTCCCCGGCTCGAACCGTGGGACGTCGAACCGGTGACCTTTTGCGCGCCGGATGGTCCTGACCTCAGGGGATGGCTTCTCCCACCGTCCATCGAAGGCGCGCCAATCGTGGTCTGCCTTCACGGGTTCGGGATGAACCGCCACGAGTTCGAGGACGTGGTGCCTTGGTTGCGTGCGGCGGGGTACGGGTGCCTGCTGTTCGACTTTCGCGGGCACGGGGAGAGCGGGGGCACGTTCACGACCGTCGCAGCGTCGGGCGAGATCGAGGACGCACGGGCCGCGGTGCGCCTTGTCCGCGACCGTTTCGGCCCGGACGTTCCGCTCGCCACGTATGGCATCTCGATGGGAGGCGCAATTGCGATCCTCGTTGCCGGGACCGATCCGGGAATCCGCGCCGTCGTGACCGATAGCGCGTTCGCCACGCTGGGGCGGGTCCTGGACCACGCGTTTTCAGCGTGGATGCACCTGCCCCCGTGGCTCTTTCGCGGGCCGGTCTCCCAGTTCGCACGCTTGTACACCGGCATCCGGGTGGCGGACGTGCGACCCGTCGACATGGCGCACTCGATCGCGCCCCGGCCGTTCCTCCTGATCCACGGCACGGACGACCGGTTCGTCGACCCCTCCGATGCGAACCTGATCGCTGCGGGCTACGGCCCGGGCGTCATTACGTGGCGACCTCCCGGTGACCACGTCTCGGCCCGCACCGCGAACCCCGGGGAGTACCGGGAGCGTGTCCTCGGGTTCCTCGCGGGAGTGTTCGCCTCCGAGGAACGGGCAGCCTAGGGCCTGCAGCGCCTTGCGAACCAGCGGCTTCTTTGCTGCGCGGGGCTGGGAGGGCGCCGCGCGTGTGGCGGAAGTAGCGCTAGACCGTCGGCGCCACGCGATGGATCGCAAAGTCCTGGTGGCCGATCAACTCGGCGACCGTCTCGTCGCCAAGGATCGTCGCGGCGAGGGCCTCCCGGATCGCGCTCGCGTCTGCGTTTCGATCGGTCCCGCCTAGGGCAACGTCGACGTTGTCGGCCATGCGGGCCGCCGTTCGCGCGTTTGCGGTGACCTTGATCACGGGCATGAGCGCACTCCCGACCGGCGTGCCCCGGCCCGTCGAGAACAGGCAGACTTGCGCTCCTCCCGCCGCCATCGCGGTCACCGAGACCACGTCGTGCGCGGGCGTGTCCATCAGGGCAAGCCCCCGGCGCGTCGGGCGTTGGGCGAAATCGAGGACCTCGCCGATCGGCGCCGTGCCGCCTTTCGCCACGCATCCGAGTGATCGCGCTCGCGCCGTCGTCCGCCCGTCGATGACGTCGGGGTCACCTTCCGGCCCGATGACCATCGCGCCGATCGCCGCCGCCGCGCGCCGGTACCGTGCCACGACGGCGCCGATCCGGTCACCCGTCGCCGTGTCGCGCGCCCGCGCAGCCAAGTCCGATGCGATGCCCATCCATTCGGGCGTCTCGCCGAGGATGACCGTGCCTCCGGCCCGGACCACGTCATCAGCGACCACGCCGATCGCCGGGTTCGCCACGTCGTCGGTCGACAGGTCGGTCTCGCCGCACTGGGTCGCGACGACAAGCTCCTCGAGGCGCACCGGCACCCGCGTGGCCCCGGAGATGGTGGCGAGGAGGTCCCGGGCCACCGCGACGCCGCGCCCGATCGACTTGACCGACCCGCCTGCCTCTTGGATCGAGAAGGACTCGACGACCTTGCCGGGTGCGAGGCGCCGCACCTGTGACGCGACGTCTCCCGACTGGCACGTCTCGCACCCGAGGCCGATGACCAGGACGGCGCCGACGTTCGGATTGGCCCCGGCGCCGGCAAGGATGAGTTCGGTCAGGAGGACGTCGTCACCGACCTGGGCGCAGCCGTGGGGGTGGGGGATCGCGACGGCCCCGGGCACTTGCGCGGCGACGCGTTCGGCGACGACGTTGGCGCAGATCACGCTTGGGATGACCGCAAGCAGGTTCCGCACCCCTACCCCGCCGTCCGCGCGGCGGAACCCCGGGAACGTGCCATCGGCGAAAAGGCGGTCGCCGAGGGTGGCGATGGTCGTTGCGGTCACGTGGGTCCTCCCGCGGGTGCCGGGCGAGGCGCGATCGCTTCAAGTACCGACGATCGCGACGGTCGACACGATGGTACGGGCGCGCGCGCCATCGTGGGCGACCGGGCATGGGCTGGTGGCAAGCCGGCGCTACCGGTGGTGGGCGGGGCGCCTCTCCGCGAGGGACACCCGTGCGGGACCGTCACCAGTCGACCGGACGCGACCTGCGCTCGTACGATCGCGGTCGGCGACGCGACGCGGGTGCGTCACGGGCCTCGGCAGGACGGTGGCAAGGGAGGGACGGGCGATGGATGATCGGGACCGCGTCGCGCAGTCGGCATTGTTTGATCACGTGCGAGACCTCCCGCTGTGGCCGGGCGGCGCGGTCGAGCGACGCCTCGAACTCCTGCGACCACGCCAGATCGTTGCACTACGCGACGAGTGCCCCCTCATCTACCTCCCTTTCGGCACGATCGAGTGGCACGAACGCCACATGCCCGTGGGCACCGATGGCTTCACGGCCCACGGGATCAGCCTCCGCGCCGCGGCGATCACGGGGGGCGTCGTCTACCCGCCCCTCTTCTGGGGCCTTGACGACTACGGCACGACCGCCTCGGGTGAGACCCGGTCCGGCATGGACATCGCCGCCGACATGCCCTTGCCTGGCAACGTTTATCGAGTGGGGCATGAGACGTACGGGCGCCTGCTCGCCGAGGCCGCGGGCGAGTGCTTTCGCGCGGGCTACCGGTCGCTTGCCCTTGTCACGGGGCACGGTGCGCGCGGGCAGGTCCACGCGATCCACCGGGTTGCCCTCGCAGCGAACGAGGTGGCGGGCCACCGGTGCGCGATCACGTTTGAAGCGTATGGACCTGCGATGCGCCAGCTACCGGATGGCGGCGGGCACGCGGGCCGGGCGGAGACGGCACTCCTGATGGGACTTCACCCGGAGCTCATCGACTTCCAGGAGCTGCCGCCAGACGGGACGCCGGTCCTGGGCGCGTCGGACCCGCGCCCCCATCCCGTCCACGGCGCGATTACGGCCGCTGATGGCGCCCGTCTCGTGCAGGCGTCCGTCGACGGACTTGTCGCGCGCGTCCGCCACTTGCTTGATGGGCTACCGATCGGCGGTGTCGCGCTTCGTCGCATCCCGTCATAGTGGATGAGGCCGTCGACACGGGTCGTCCGCCGGGTGGTCGGAGACGTGGTGATGACGGGCGGGCGAGCGCAAGCGCGTACCATTCGGCGGATGCGCAGGCCAACATTTCACCTCGGGGGCACCGCCGTCGCCGTCGTCGTCGCGATCATCGGACTACTGGGAACCAACTCCCCGACGGGAGCGCAACCGGTCGTGATCGCGCCGTCGGCGACCGTCATCCCGGGCACCGCCACGTCGCCGCCAACCGCACTCGCCGCATCGACCGTGTCGGCCGTCGCCTCTACTTCGACGCCCTCGACACCTGCTACCCCGGCGGCCGTCGCTAGCCCGGCTCCGTCGATGACCGCGGCGGTCCCGTCGTTCGCCCCGACCGTGTCGCATGTTCCGTCGTTCGCCCCGACTGCCTCGCCGGAGCGAACCGTCTCCCCCGGCACGACCCCTCCTCGTGTGCCGTCCGCGACGGGCACTCTCAACTCGACGATGGGTACGCCTAGCGCGACTGCCGTCGCCGGCGTGACGGCTAGTCCTCTTGGCACGTCGGCCGCGTCAAGGGTCGTGGGCCGGTCCCAGGTCCGCCCGCGCGAGGCCGTCGACGACACGTTCTTGGTGATCGCTGGAGGCACTCTCCACACGTGTGGCACGACCGCGGTCGGGATCGCGTTCTGCTGGGGCCAGAACGCGACCGGGCAACTTGGCGTCGGGGGGACCACCCCTTCGGCGGTTCCCATGATGCTGCCCCGGTACGAGTGGTCCTTGATCGCGACCGGAACCGGCCACTCGTGCGCGGTCTCGACGGGCGGGGAGATCGAGTGCTGGGGCGAAAACGCCGGGGGGCAACTCGGGTCGGCAGCGAACCCGAGCCTGGTGAATGTGGCCGGAGCCACGTGGGCGAAGGTCGCGGCGGGGGCGACCCACAGTTGCGCGCTGACGACCGAGGGTGCGGCGTACTGTTGGGGGCGGAGCGACAACGGCCAGGTCGGTGACGGCGCCTCCACCTGGAACGCTATCCGTGCCACGCCCGTCGCGGTCTCTGGCGGGCGAACGTGGACCCAGGTCGTCGCCCGCGGGTACGCCACGTGTGCG
>CAMBEO010000017.1 GCA_945865725.1 Thermoflexus hugenholtzii JAD2
TCGGGGAAGTGGCAGGCGTATTCCCAGAGAAAATGCCCGATAAATGGCTCGGCCGCCTGACGGCTTCCACGGGAAAGCAGGAACTGGTGTTGCAGTTCGCCCGCCACCCGGCCGACATCAAAGACCCGATCTCCATAGTGGCTCCGTTCGAAGTCGATGCCACCTACCCAGATCCCGTCCGTGAACAGGAAGTTTTCCGGTGTCGCGTCGCCGTGAAGGCAGACCTGTCGGTCTTGCCACATCGAGACGCACGAGGCCCACCCGTCAGCAAGTCTCTCGAGTTCGTGAAGCTGCCGCTCGGACATGTGCTGGTGGGATCGCAAGTCGGCGGCAAGGCGCTTCACGTAGTGGACGTCACCGTGGAACTCGACGAGTTCCTCGCGCACCGACCGGTTGTGCATCGTGGCCAGGAAGTAGGCTAGCGCCGTCAATCGGCCAAACAGCACGTCGGGAGGCTTGGAGCCTTCGGCGACGCCTCGAAGGGCCACGCCGAGGGTTTCACCGCGCAAGTGCTCGAGAAAGATGGCGCTTCCATGCTCGGGCGAGAACGCGAGGGCCCGCGCGACGTGGTGCGGGAAACCCTGCAGTCCAATTCGCTCCATCCGTCGGATTGCGCGGAGCTCTCGCCACATGCGAGAGAGCGCACGCCTCGTCGATCCTGCGCCCAGGTCGCCGAAAAACTTGCCGACGACGCGTCGCCCCGATGGCTCGTGGTCGTATTCGAAAACGGCGTTCGACCCGCCAAGCCGGTATACCCTGAACTCAAGGTCCAGAGCACTTACCCCCAACTGGGGCATGACTTGGCTGGTCAGAATGTTCCGCACAGGATCCTCGTGATCGAGGATCCCTAGATATTCTCGTACCATGCCGCGAATGTAAACGACGGACTGAACCGTCCTACCGACTGCGCCGGCCAGTCGCTCTCAGTCGGGCACTACTACTGACAACCGCCGGTCAGTGCGGCGCCTCCGGGAGGCGGTCACTGGGTGAGGCTGCCTGGTCGGTTGCCCCGGCTGTCCCGGCAGCGACGGCGCCGACCACCGCGGGCTTCCCTTCCGAGCGCACGGCGAGCGCCGCCGCGACTTCCTCTGGCGTCGGTACCGGACCAACGGTCGCCTCGTCGATCAGCATCACCGGAATGCCATCTCGCACCGGGTAGCGCTTGCCGCACGCCGTGCACGTCAGGCGTTCGTCACCGCCCTCACGTTGGTAAATGACGGGCTGCTTGTCATCCGGGCACGCGAGGATTTCGAGGAGGGTCGGATCGAGACCTTCGCGGCGGACACCCACTGGGCCGCTCGCCTCGAACTTATCGCCGTCATCATCGGACCCGAACAACCTGCGTGCGGCGACGACCACGCCCACCGCCGCGAGCCCTGCCGCCGCTCCAATCCAACCAAGCTTCATCGTCAAGGTCCTCCGTCACCCGGTCCCGTCTCGGTCATCATAACGGCATCCGAGTCCCGAGACCGTCCAGGCGATCCTAGTAGTACGGGTCGCGCCGGGTGTTAAAGACGATGCGCGTGCCGTCCCGCTCGAACCGGAACGGCATCTCCCGCATGTCCCGTCCGATTGCTTCACGGACGGCGTCCTGCGCGGCGAGCGGCGCGTACACGAGCATGAAGCCGCCCCCACCTGCCCCGGCAATCTTGCCTCCGATCGCCCCGGCTGCGCGCGCCCGCGCGTACAAGCCATCGACGGTCTGATCCGAGATCCCGTCCGCCAGTCGTACTTTCAAGAGCCACCCCTCGTGCAGGAGCGCCCCGAAACCGTCGAAGTCACGCGCGACAAGGCACCGCGACGCCTCGTCAGCGAGGTCGCGCAGGGCGTCGAGTACGACCGTCGATGCCCCGAGGTTGGAGACCTGCCGAACCAGGATCGTTGAACTGTCCCGCGTCTTGTGCGTATAGAAGAGCATCAGGTTCGCGCAGAGGCGCGTGACGTCCTCACGGGGCAGGTCAACCCGTGCCCAACGCACCGTCGCCGCGTCGCGGGGCCCGAAGGTGACGTGCCGGATCCCGCCCAACGCGGTGAGGTAGGCGTCCTGAACCCCCATCGGTCGCTTGAGGATGTCAATCTCGATGCGGTTCGCCTGCGCGGCCAACTCCCCGGCCGTAAAGGTCTCGCCCTGGTACGCCCAGAGCGCATTCAACAGGCCCACGGTAATCGCGCTGGATGACCCAAGGCCGCTGCCCTCGGACGGCACGTCGGCGAGCGTCGTGATCTCCACGCCGTGCGCGACGCCGGTCATTCGCATCGCTTCGCGCACGAGGCTGTGCTGGATCTCGTCGACCCCATCGACGATCTCCTTCCGCGAATAATTGATGTAAATCTTATCATCAAATCGTTGCTTGACGATGACATACACCGACTTGTCGATCGCGACCCCGGTCACCGCACCTCCCCGGGGATTCCCGGGTGATGCGTAGTACCCGGGAAAGTCGGTGCCGCCGCCAAGGAAGCTCACGCGGAGGGGGGTCTGCGAGATGATCACGCCCAACCATCCCCGATCCGGTCGCGCCGATGCAAGCGACCCAGCGCTATCGCGGCCCGCCGTTCGCCTTGAGGAAGTCGGTGCCAACGTTGGCGCACTCGACCTGGTAGTCACCCGGGTTTTCCGGGTCGTACGTCAGAACGGTGCGCTGGAATGCCTGGACGAGGATCCGACGCGTCACCATGCCCTTGGTCACGACGGCCTCGGCGACCGGGGAGATGGGCAGGCCGGCGTCGTGTAGCCACCCGTTCGGGAAGACTGACGGGTCGTTCAGGAACTGCCAGAACCTCTCCGGGACCGCGTGGCCCGGCGCTGGTGCGAGGGCGGCGTCAAAAGGGATGAAGGTGCTGCCGTCCGCGAGCGTCGCCACGCCCCCGCCGAAGTCGTCGGGCGCAGGCAGTCGCCGCACCGGATCACGGAGCCTGGCGAGACTGGCATACGTCAACGAGCTCGAATCTCCGCCGATCGGGATCGCCGCCATGAGCGCGATCAACTCGTCGACGAGAAGCCCCAACTGGAAGCGCCATCCCTCGGGCTCGTGCGCGTGGTACTCGAGCCGACCCTTCTCAAAGTATTGTTCCGTCGCTCCTGACGGCGAGACCCCCATCCCGTCGCCCATCGGACGTCCGAGCAAGCGCATCCCGGCTTGCGCCGCGTAGAACACCTCAAACCGCTGGTCAATCGGGCGCGCCCCCGGCTCGTACCCCACAGGGATCATTCCGAAGGCGCCCGGCGCGGGTGAATCCCCGGACGGCCCCCATCCTTGCAGTGGCGCGCCTGTCGCCGGCGCGACCGGTGCTGGCCCGTGGGCGACGGTCGGCGCGACGGCGGGAACGACGGGGAGTGTCGTGACGGACGGTCGCGTCGCGGGGGCACTCGCCCCGCTAGACGGCGGCGGTGCCGCGGCATGGGCCGCGCCCGGCGCGGCGACCGTGACGTGAAGCGTGCCGGCTTCGATTTGCACCTCGCGCCGGTCCCCGGCCACTCGCGTTCGGCCCGTCCCGGCCGTGACCACCGTCACCGTCGTCGTGCCAGGCGCGGTGGCGACGAAGGTCACCGTGCCGAGCGTGACGATGGCGCTCGGCCAGGGTGACAAGGTGCGTCCGACCTCCAGTCGAACCCGACCCGGCTCAGGCCCCTCGCGAACCCCGAGCAGTAGGTCGAAAGCTGGTCCCGTCCGGCCGGCTCGGTACCGCAAGATGCCCGGGTCGGTCTCGATCACGATGCGGGCCGCGTCAATCATCGTGGACGTCGGGGCGCCGAGAAGATCGACCTCGATTGTCCCGCCGACCGTGATAGCCGCTGCCGAAGCGCCCGCGACGCGCGGGGTCACCGCCACCCTCGGTGTCGCCGCCTCGGCCCATCCAGCGGACCTGGCGATGCCGATGGCTACGACGAGGAGGGCAAGGACCGTGAAGAGGGCAGCACGCATGTCCCCGACCCCCTCTCGCGGCCGAGGAGACGCGAATGCTCCCCGGCCCCTTGGCGGCTCCCCGACCAGACCTGCTCGCGCCATGGTAGGAGCGCCACGGAGACCAGGCAACTGGCTCCCTAGGGCGAAAGGCCTTCCAGGTGAACGCAATCGGTTTGGCCGGACGTTGCGCGGCTCCCAGCACCTACCCGCGAGAGGTTGGCACCTCCACGAGGTACGGCCGGAAGGCGTCGAGGTGCCTGCGCGGAAGCGTGCCGGTCACGAGCATCCCGCCCTCCTCGTACTGCTCGGTAGCAATCGTCCCGCGCTCCCGGAAGGTATTGAGCAACGCCCCGGCAGCGTAAGGAAGGAGGACGCTCATGGGCACGGCGTCCGATTGCGCGTCCAGAATCGCTTCGACGACCCCAAGCATCTCCGGCACGCCACTGCCGTGCGCCGCCGCGATCGGCACCGGGTTTGGGAACCGTTCCATGCCTAGCCCGCGTACGTCGCCCGGATCGAGGCGATCGATCTTGTTGAACGCCGTCACGATCGGCTTCGCGCCAACCTTCAAGTCATCAAGCGTCCGCCCGACAGCCTCGATCTGCGCAAGCATCGCAGGACTGCGCGCATCAACGACATGGATCAAGACGTCGGCCTGGTCGATCTCCTCGAGCGTGGCGCGGAACGCCGCGACGAGTGCCGTGGGAAGCCGTTGGATGAACCCGACCGTGTCAGTCAGCAGCACCTGTTGCCCTCTCGGCAGGGAGACGCGTCGCGTCGTCGGGTCGAGCGTAGCGAACAGCTTGTCCTCGACGAGGACCTCGGCGCCGCTCAAGTGCCTCAGCAACGTGCTCTTGCCAGCGTTGGTGTAGCCGACGAGGGCAATAATCGGGATGCCATCCTGGCGACGACGCTCGCGGTACCGGTGACGATGCTCGCTAACTCCCGTGATGCGCTCCTTGAGCATGGCGATCCGCTCGCGAATCGCACGCCGGTCGACCTCAAGCTGGGTCTCGCCGGGACCTCGGGTGGCGATGCGCCCGCCGCCACCGGATGACGCGCCCCCGAGCCGGGAGAACTGCACCCACAACTCGGAGAGGCGCGGGAGCAGGTACTGCAACTGCGCGAGCTCGACCTGCAACTGGCCCTCGCGAGTCCGCGCGCGCTGAGCGAAGATGTCGAGGATCAGTGCGGTCCGGTCGACGATCTTGCACCCGACACCCTTTTCCAGATTGCGCTGCTGCGTCGGGGTGAGTTCGTCATCAAAGATGACGAGATCGGCGCCAAGGTCGAGGCGCAGCTCGCGCAACTCCTGGACCTTTCCTTGGCCCATGAACGTCGCAGGCTCGGGGTGCTCGAGGCGTTGGCTGACCGTCGCGACTACCTCGGCCCCTGCGGTCGTCGAGAGGCGGTCCAGCTCCGCGAGGCTTTCCTCGACAGGCAACGTCTCGGACCGCCCGTACCTCGCCGCCGTCGTGCGGCGAGAGATGTCGACGGCCGCGAGGATTGCCCGCTCCGGCCCCCCATACGTCGAGCCGTCGTCGTTGCCCCTATCGGTGGCGTCGGCCGCAAGGCCCGCCGCCCAGTTCGTTCGCCGTGCCACCCTCGTCGTTTCCTCGCGCAGGCAATTGGGACCAGTCGCTGGGCCTGGACCAGAAAAAACGCTACGCCTCCAGGGCGAGCCACGTGCCGGAGAAGACCATTGCGGTCGGTCCCGCAAGCATGACGTCGTGCCGGACGTCATGCGGCCCTCCGTGCCAAGTCGCGAGAAGCACGCCGCCAGGCAACTCGATCGAAACCTCTGGCCTGACGAATGCTCGCAGCCGGGCGGCCACGAGCGAGGCGCACGCGCCCGTCCCGCAGGCGAGCGTCGCGCCGGCGCCCCGCTCCCACACGCGGACCCGGAGCCGGTCCGGCCCAACGACCTCGCAAAACTCCACGTTCGTACGGTGCGGGAATGCAGGATGGCGTTCGAGCACCGGCCCGACCGCTTCCAATGGCACCGACGACACGTCCGTGACGAAGACGACCGCGTGCGGGTTTCCCATCGACACGCAGGTCGCTTCGAGCAGTTTCCCGTCCCACCCCGGAAGCGCGACGGTGGTCGTCCCGTCGGCCCGCCCGGTCGCGCCGACCACCGGGATCTCGGGCGCGAGCAGCCGCGGGCGCCCCATGTTCACCGAGACGGAACCGTCCGGCGCGACATGGACGGTGAGGGATCCTGCGCCAGTCACGATAGGGTGCGCGCCCGGAGCGAGGACCCCGCGCGCGTGCAACCAAGCGCCGAAGCACCGGAGGCCGTTCCCGCACATCTCGGACTCGGTTCCGTCCGGGTTCAGCATGCGCATGGCAATGGCGCCATCTGCATCATGGACCGCCAAGAGCAGCCCGTCGGCGCCGACACCGAAGTGGCGGTCGCAGGCCGCGATGGCTTGGCGCGCGAGCCATCCCGGATCACTCGCGACCTCGCGCCATGGACCGTCGGCGAGGGCGTCCGCCAGGACGAAATCGTTCCCCGCTCCCTGCCACTTCTCGAACGGCAGGCTTGCCGGTTCGCGCATGCGCGCCATCATTCCGTGAAGTGTGCCAGCAGTCCCGCCGCGGTCGCGTCGCGCGCGTCGAACCAGCGGATGCGTTGATCAGGCCGGAACCAGGATCGCTGCCGACGCGCGTATTGGCGGGTTGACGCCGCGTACCGGCGGATTGCCTCGGCTCGATCGACCTCGCCGTCGAGCAGTTGGGACGCCTCCCGGTAGGCGAGACCGTCCAAGGGTGCGAGTGCCGGATCGAAGCCCCTGGTACGTAACGAGGCCACCTCGTCAAGCAGTCCGGCCTCGAACTGCGCGGCGACACGCTCCGTGATTTGCGCGTCATGCACCTCTACCGGGAGGTCGAGGCCCGCCCACCGGTTATCGAACGGCGGTGGCGTGCGGACTTGCCAAGACGAGAACGGGCGGCCCGTGGCGCGCCAGACCTCGAGGGCACGGATCACGCGCCGTACGTTTTTGGGATCGATCGTTGCCGCGCTGGCCGGATCGACCTCCTGCAGGTCCGCAAGGAGCGACTGCCAGCCATCGCGCGCGGCCCGCGCCTCGAGGGACGCGCGATACGGGGCATCTGGCGCGACAGGAGGGAAGTCGAGCCCATCGCATAGGGCGCGCAAGTACAGGCCAGTGCCGCCGACGAGCAGCGGTTGCTTCCCGCGCGCGGTGACCCGCCGTATTGCGCCTTTCGCTCGCGCCACCCACTCGACGACCGGAAACGCCTCGTCCGGATCTACAACGTCGACGAGGTGGTGCGCCGCGAACCGCCGCGTCGCCTCGTCCGGTTTCGCGGTCCCGACATCCATCCACCGGTAGACCATGCGCGAGTCGGCCGAGATGATCTCGACTGGCGCGATGCGAGCCAGTTCGACAGCGAGCGACGTCTTGCCGGTCGCGGTCGGTCCGACGAGGCACCAGACGGCCTTCGGCCACCCGTCCAAGTCATTTTGGTCGTGATCGACGGGCGTGTCGGCGGAGACCGTGCTCACGTCGCGAATATCTCCCCTCTCCCGGTCGCTGGGGGCGCTTGCGGCCGATGGAAGGGGGCGTCGACCGCCATCACGTCGGGCGGTTCGAACCGGCGTGACCAGTCTTGTCACCAACTCGATCATCCGGGTGCTCGAGCCGCTTGGCGAGTGA
The DNA here is from genome assembly GCA_945865725.1 of Thermoflexus hugenholtzii JAD2. Taxonomy (GTDB): domain Bacteria; phylum Chloroflexota; class UBA11872; order UBA12225; family UBA12225; genus CAILQO01. The sequence continues at coordinate 7,592 of CAMBEO010000017.1, forward strand.
AGGGTCGACATCGCCGGAAGGCTCCTCGGTCGCGTCCCCAAGACGAACCGCAGCGGGCACGATGCCTGTTGAAGGAAGCAAGGCAGCCCGAAGCGCGTCAAGCGCGGCCTCGGCACGGGCGAACGGGTCGCTCGCGAGGATGGGGCAGGGGGCCGTGCTTCCCTCTCCCGCCGCAGCGTGGGAGTTTTCAACTGAGGATGGGGGTGGTGCTTCCCTCTCCCGCCGCAGCGGGGGAGGGACTGAGGGTGGGGGCAACTGAGGCTGGGGGGTGAGGGCGCCCGCGGTCTCCTGGAGGAGCAAGGCGAGAAGTTGGAGGTCGGTCGCCAACGCCGCGACACGACCCGCCATCCTCCCGATCAAGGCCGCGTTCGCCGACACATCAGCGAGATCCGGCCCCGCGGGCGACGGCGCGCGCCACGACTTTGGGGTCGGGACTTCCCTGCCATCGGCCGTCATCACCTTCTTGAACGGTGGCGGCGCCAGCGTCGTTGCAGGGACAGCCCTCGCCGACGCGCCGGCGGCCCATACGCGGTCCCCTACCCTTGGGTGATGACCGAGCACGGCGCGGGCGGAGATGACCAGGCTGTCGATGGCTATCTCGAGGCGCTAGCGTCAAGGGCGCCAGTGCCAGGGGGTGGCAGCGCCGCCGCCCTCGTCGGAGCGGTCGCGGCCGCGCTGGTGGCGATGGTCGGGCGCGTGACCCTCGGCCGACCGTCACTCGCAACGACGGACGATGCCGTGGCGCGCATGATTACCGAGGCTGACGAGGCCCGCGCAACCTTGCGACGCGCGATGGACGAGGACGAGGCGGCGTTTTCCCGCGTGATCGCCTCGTATCGGCTCCCGCGGGCGACGGAGGACGAGAAGCGCGCCCGCCGGATGGCGATCACGATCGCGGCGCAGGAAGCGACGGTGCCTCCCCTTGTCGTCGCGCGCACGTCACGACGCATCCTCGACCTCGCGCTGGTGGCGGCCGCGCACGGCAATCCAACCGTCGTGTCGGACGCGGCGGTCGCGGCGTGGGCCGGAGCGGCGGCGATCCGTGCCAGTGCGGTCAACGTGCGAGTCAATCTCGGGGCCGTCCGGGACGAGGCCTTCGCGGCCGCGGCCGAGGCTGAGCTGGGCCAACTCGTCGCTGAGTCTGAACGCATCGCGGTGACGATCGAGTCGGCGGCGATGGCCCGCGTCCGATGACATGCATGCGCGCGATGCTGCCCTAGGATCCACGCATGGCTCCCATCCGCCAGCTTGACGACCAGGTCGTCGCCCTCATAGCCGCCGGCGAGGTCGTCGAACGACCCGTGTCGGTCGTCAAGGAGCTCGCCGAGAACGCCATTGACGCTGGAGCGACCTCAATCTCGGTCGAGATTCGGCGCGGAGGCTTTGACCTTGTCAGGGTTCGCGACGACGGCGCGGGGATCGAGCCAGTCGACATGCCGCTCGCGCTGGCGCGCCATGCTACGAGCAAGCTCCACGTCGCCGACGACCTGTTCACGGTGCGGACGCTGGGGTTCCGCGGCGAGGCACTGGCAAGCATCGCGGCCGTCTCGCGCCTCCGGATCACCACCCGTCCTGCGTCACGGCCCTCCGGTCGGATCCTCGCGACAACCGGGGGCGAGGTAGTAGAGGACGGGCCTGCGGGCGCACCCCCTGGCACCGTCGTCGAGGTGGAGGACGTGTTCTTCAACGTCCCAGCCCGTCACGCCTTCCAGCGGTCGGCCGCTGGCGAGTCCCGGGCCATCGCGGCACTGGTCTCGCAACTGGCCCTCGCCACGCCACACGTGCGGTGGCGCCTCACGCTTGACGGTCGCGATTCGCTGGTGACCCCCGGCGATGGCTCGCTCCGTGAAGCGTTCGTGTCCGTGCATGGTGCGTCGGTCGCCCCGCATGTCCTCGAGGTCCCGGAGGTCGCCGAAGCGGACGGCACCCTGACCGTCACTGGCGTCGTGGGATCGCCTGCGGTGCACCGGAACGTGCGATCATATTGCACGTTTGTGATCAACGACCGGGTGGTCAGGAGCCAGGTCCTCGCCCACGCCGTGGAGGAGGCCTTCCACGCTCTCCTGCCTGGCGGGCGCCACCCGATCGCCGCCATCCATTTGCGCGTGCCACCGCACGAGGTTGACGTCAATGTCCACCCCACGAAGTTGGAGGTGCGTCTGCGACGCGAGCGCCTCGCGTACGCGCGGATAAGGGATGCGGTCAGGCAGGCGCTTGCCACGCACTCGCCCTCGCCGGTGGTCACGCCCGTCCCGGCGACGTGGAACGTCCCAGGGACCTCACCGATGGCCTTCGCGCCGAGGACCGGCATCCTCCTCCTCGACCGGGGCCATTCAGGTGATGACGTAGGGGCACTAGGCACCCCTGCCCGCCCCGGTGGGGGGGGGGGTGCTTCCCTCTCCCGCCGCAGCGGGGGAGGGACTGAGGGTGGGGGCGTCCTCCCCTCTCCCGCCGCAGCGGGGGAGGGACCGCGTACGCGGATAACGATGGTGGGGGCGTCCTCCCCCGCCCCGGTGGGTACGGATGACCATGGACCCGGCCCCGCGGATGCGTGGTCCGCGACCGACCCGTCGACGTGGCGCCCGCTCGGGCAGGTTGGACTGACCTACGTCGTGGTCGAGGCACCGGACGGCATGTACCTGATCGACCAGCACAGTGCGCATGAACGCGTGCAGTACGAGGCACTGAAGGCGTCGGCGTCCTCGAGAACGCTCCACCTCCAGCCCCTGCTCGTGCCGGAGCCGGTCGAGCTGGTGGCAGCGCACGCGGCATGGTTGCGAGGCAATCTCGCGGTGCTGCAGGGACTTGGTTACGACCTCGAGGCGTTCGGCGATGCGAGAGGCACCGAGACGTGGCTCGTCCGCGCCGTGCCGATGGGCGTCGCGGCACGGGGCCGACCGGGAACGATCCCGTCGCTCATCGACGGCCTCATCGAACGCGAGTACGGTGACGGGCCAATCGAGGACCAGGCCCGCTGGGCGGTTGCCTGCCACTCGTCCGTGCGTGCTGGCGATCACCTCTCGTTGCCGGAGATGCAGGCGTTGCTCGAGCACCTTGCACGCTGCGACTTGCGCCAGACGTGCCCGCACGGCCGACCGACGATGATCCACCTCAGCCACTCGCAACTCGCACGCGAGTTCGGTCGGTCGATGCCTCGTGGGGCGTCGGAATGGGTGGGGCGCCGATAAGTCCGCGGGTATCCCTGCCCGCCGGGGTGGGGCGGGGTGGTGCTTCCCTCTCCCGCCGCAGCGTGGGAGTTTTCAACTGAGGATGGGGGTGGTGCTTCCCTCTCCCGCCGCAGCGGGGGAGGGACTGAGGGTGGGGGCAACTGAGGCTGGGGGGTGAGGGCGACTGGCTACGCTCGTGGACGGGCACGCATCTGCATCGCTTGCACTGCTCGTGCCGCCAGCTCGATGACGAGCAGTTCAGCCGCGAGGCGTGGCGTCACCTTCCCGACCTTGAGCGAGTGGTCGGCTTCAAGTGCCTGGCGGTGCATGTACGCCAGCGCCCGGTCGCTGAGGCGCGACGCTCGGTCCCGGGTCATCTTGACCGCGAACGGTTGCATCCGGAGTTCGCGCGCGATCGTGGCGTCGTCCGCGCCCGACGCTGACCGCGCCATGACGTTGAGGTGCTGGGCAACCGCCGAACGCACGGCCGCGATCACCTGCTCGGGGCGGAAGTCGGCGCCGTCGATCAGTTGCACGAGTCGCGCGCCCGCTCGGTCACGTTGCCCGTCGAGCATCGCCTGGGTCAGTTCCCACACCTTGGCTGCCGCCACGGACTGGGGCACCAGTAGTGCCACGTCTCGTGCCTCGACCGCACGCCCCTGGCCGGCGTGCGTGACGAGCTTAAGTACCTCGGAGGCTGCGAGGCGCAGGTCGCTCCCGACATGCCCGGCAAGGACTTGCGCCGCCTCGATGGTCATCGCACCGGAAGGCGGCGCGTCGGCACCGGCGACGCGCCTCGCCCGATCACGCAACCACCGCACCATCTCGTCGCCCACGGGGATCGGGAACGCCCGGGCATGCACCCCTCGCGCCGCAAGGGCCTCGCTGAGGGACGTCGACGGCGCCGGTGCCTCGCCTTCGAGGAAGAATGCGTGCGTCGTTGCAGGAACGGACGGGAGGTAGGCGGCAAGGGCTTCGTCAGGGGCAAGCGAAGGAGGCGGGGCCGCCGCCGCCGCGCGACCGCGTCGTGCAGGAGCGACCTTTACCTCCGCACCGGTCGACCGCCCGGCGTCACGTCTCGTGGTGGCCCGGGCGTCGCGCGCACCAAGCGCGGCGATGACCCCTCGACAGATCACGACCCTGCCGCTTGCGAGGAACGGGACCGCCTCGCAGGCGAACCGGAACGCGTCCATCGAGAAGGTCGACCCGTCGAGCCGAGTCGTGTTCGCCTCGGCCAGGTCGGCAGGCAGCCGCGTCGCGGCGAGGAGGTCGCGAAGCGCGTCATCTATGGAGACGTCATCGGGACCGGCAAGGAGGTGAATGGGCACTGGCGTGGCCTGGGCGTTCGGGGTACCGTCAGGCCCGGTAGTTCCCGGTGGGGCCTGCGACAGGGAGGATACGTGGCCGACGACGTGGTAGCGCTCCTGGCGCGCCTGGTAGCAATCGACAGTGCGAACTCGTCGATGGATGGTCCTGGCGAGGGAGACCTCGCAGCGGAGATTGCCGCGATCGGCCAGGGCCTGGGTTTCGAAACGTCCGTTGAGGAGGTCCTCCCGGGACGCCCTAACGTCACGCTCGTGCTACCTGCAACCCATGGAGGGAGCAAGCGACGGCTCCTTTTCGACTTGCACCTCGACACCGTGCCACACCGCGGGATCACGGATGCGACGATCCCGAGGATCACCGGCAACCGGATGCATGGCCGGGGAACGTGCGACACGAAGGGTTCACTCGCCGCGGCGATCATCGCGGCGCGCCGTGTCGCAACCGGTTGCCCGGAACGAGTGGGCGAGGTCATGCTGCTCTTCACGGTCGACGAGGAGTACTTGAAGCGCGGCGTCGAACATGCCGTCGCCTCCGGCCTGCACGCCTCCGCGGCGATCGTCGGCGAACCGACTTCACTCCGTCCCATCGTCGCCCACAAGGGCGCCGTCCGCTTCCGGGTCACCACGCACGGGCGCGCCGCGCACACGTCGCGACCCGAGAACGGCGACAACGCGATCCACCAGATGGTCGAGGTCATCGACTGGCTCCGCGAGCGCATCGAGCCGGCCATCGCCATGCGGGGGCACCCCCGCCTGTCGCCGCCGACCATGACCATCGGGACGATCTCAGGCGGCACCGGCGTGAACATCGTCCCCGACCGGTGCGTGATCGAGATTGATCGCCGCAGCTTGCCGACCGAGGACCCCGACGCCATCCTTGCCGAGTTCGACGCCGTGCTTCAAGACCTGATGCGCGCGCGCCCGGCGGTCAAGGTGACGCGCGAGGAGCCATTCCTCGTGGAGCGCGGCCTGGACGGGCCGGCCGATGGCGACCTCGTGACCGCGGTGCAGGCGGCCATCCGTGCGGTCGATGGCGACGCGGCGGACGTGACCCCGACCGGCGTGCCGTACGGCACGGATGCGAGCCACCTCTGGGGGGGGTCAGGGATCCCGACCGTTGTCCTCGGGCCGGGCGACATTGCGCAAGCGCACACCGCGGACGAGTGGGTCGACCTCGACGAGGTCCGGCGGTGCGCCGACATCTACGAGCGCCTAATGACGTCGTTCGTCGTCGGCGACTGGGGAAGTTCGCTCTGATCTGTCACGAGGTTGTCGACACGACCTCAGGAGACAGGGCGAAGGCCTCGCCCGGTACGGTGCTGGCTGTCGACACCACACCAGCCGGGGAGGCCTTCACGTGAAACGCCTCCACCGGCACGTGCGACTGACCGCCGCCTGGCGCCTCCGCCGGACGGGCCGAGGCCGGGACGATGGCCACCGACGACTGCCGGACCCGCGTCCGGGGGCGGGGGAGGACGCCCCCACCCTCAGTCCCTCCCCCGCTGCGGCGGGAGAGGGAAGCACCACCCCGCCCCACCCCGGCGGCCGGCTTCCTGCAGCGCATGCACGCGCACGTCGGGGACGTTGGCGTCGAGGTCCGGCGGGTCCTGACCGACAACGGCAGCGCCTACTTCTCCCGGGACTGGAAGGCCGCCACCACAGGCCCGCGGGTGGGGCGCCCGCCTCATCTCGTTGTCAATAACGTACTAGGGACGGCAGCTAGCGGTCCCGGACTTCAAGGATCGCAACGAGCTCGCCAAGAGCGGTCCGCGCCGGACCCTTGGGAAGCGCATCGAGATGCGTCCGTGCGTGCATGGAGTAGCGGGCCACCAAGGCGGCGCAATGCCGGCGCGCACCCGAACGATTGATCGCATCGAGTGCCGCGTCGAGTTCGCTACCGGTCGGGTCAGGCGATCCCAACACGGTCAAGATCGCGCGACGGTCAGGCTCGGAGGCGCGCGCAAGCGCGTAGAGCGTCGGAAGCGTCTTCTTGCGGCGCGCAAGGTCGCTTGAGGGCTTGCCTGTCACCTCCGGCGAACCCCACATCCCTAGGCCGTCGTCCTGGACTTGAAACCCCAGGCCAAGCGCATGACCGAACGAGAGCATCGCTTCCACGAGGGCCGGAGGCGAAGCCGCCACCTCCGCGCCCATGGCCGACGCGCACGAAATCAACGCGGCGGATTTCCTCGCGATCATGTCGAGATACGCCCCGACCGACACCTCGTCCGTCCCAGTGAACGCCAGGTCAAGGTGCTGGCCCTCGGTGATGGTCAGGCACGCCTTCGCGAATCGTGCCGCAAGAGCCACGACGATCGAAGGTTCGACGCCTCGAGCGGCCAGGTCGAGGAGGGACAGGGTCGCGAGGACGTGCATCCCGTCGCCGGCATTGATCGCTTGTGGTTCGCCCCAGAGTGTCCAGAGAGTCGGTCGATGGTGTCGGGTCGCGTCGCCATCCTCGATGTCGTCATGGATGAGCGTGAAGTTGTGGAGCAGTTCGAGGGCAACGGCGACAGGCATCGCGCGATCGCCCGTGCTCCCGCAAGCCTCGGCCACGAGGATCGCGACGAGCGGGCGCAGCCGCTTGCCGGTTGGCGCATCCGCCGGGCCGAGGCGTTCGTCCGCCCACCCGAGGTGGTAGCGCATCATGCCGAAGTGGGCCGGCGCGCCGGGCGGGAGGAGGGCGGGTGGGTCGCCGGACGGCGCAGCTTGTCCACGCGCCGGCTCCCGGCGAGTAATCGCCTCCCTCATCGCCGCCTCGATTTGGGGCAGCCATCGCGCGCGCGCGTCCGTGAGGTCGCCCATTGATCCTTGCCTTCTGCTTGACCGAGCCTGGCGCCACCCTTATCAACCGGGGTGGACGCTAGTCCCTCGGTCCTAACGCGTCATTGACCATCGCCCGGACGCTCGGACCAAGCTCGGGGTCGCGAAGCGCGAGTTCGACGTTAGCCCTCAGGAACCCTAGGAGCGTCCCGCAGTCATAGCGTCGACCGACGTACTCAAGCGCGAGCACCGGTTCCCGGTCGAGCAGCGCGCGGATGCCATCCGTCAGCTGGATCTCGCCCCCCGCTCCCGGCCGGGTAGCCCGAAGTGCCTCGAATATCCGGGGCGTGAGCACGTAACGGCCCATGATGGCCAGGTTGGACGGTGCCGTCCCGAGGGCTGGCTTTTCGACCATGTGGCGGATTTGGAACAGGCGGTCGCTGACGGGAATGACGTCGAGGATCCCATAGCGACTGGTCTGGTCGTCCGGCACCCGTTCGACCGCGATCACGGAACAGCCGAACCGCGCATGCACGCGCAACAACTGCGCCATGACCGGATCGTCGCCGCCGTCCATGATGTCGTCCGGCAGGAAAACCGCGAACGCTTGGGGACCGACGACTGCCTCGGCTAGGAGAATCGCATGTCCGAGACCCAGGGCACGCGCCTGTCGAACCGAAACGATCGAAGCGAGCGAAGCCGCGCGCCGGACCGCGTCAAGTCCCGCCGCGTTGCCCTTCGCTTCAAGGGCCGCCTCCAGGCCGTGGTTGGCGTCAAAATGATCCTCGATCGCGCCCTTGCCGGCCGCCGTCACGAGCACGACCTGATCGATCCCGGACGCCGCCGCCTCTTCGACCCCATACTGAATCACCGGCCGGTCGACGACGGTCAACATCTCTTTCGGGATGGCCTTCGACGCGGGCAGCATGCGGGTCCCGAGCCCCGCGGACGGGAATACGGCCACCTTCACTGCAGGCGCCGGCGCATCTAGCGGGACGAGGTCAATCAGCGCCACGTGATCGCCGACCATCTCGCCTCCTTGGATCCGCTCGCCACGATCGCCTCGGGGCATGCTCAGGTTTCCCGCCGCTGCCTTCGGTGGAACGGCCAGTGTCGCGCGAACGCGCCGTGACCGGCCGTGCCCTAGACGACCCCCACCCTCAGTCCCTCCCCCGCTGCGGCGGGAGAGGGAAGCACCGCCCCACCCCGGGGCGAGGGGGGGAAGGACGGAGCGCGCGCCACCTTGCGAGGCGCGGATGGCCTCGGCGCGGTCCGATGGGTCCGTCCGGAGCGCCTTCACGTGACCATTGCGTTCGTCGGTGAGGTCGGCATCGATGACGTTCGGCTCGTGTCCACCTGCGTCGGGCACGCCGCGCGGGCTATCGCGATCCCGCCACCTCTCTCGCTTGGTGCCTTGCGATCAATCCCGTCGACGAGCCGTAAGAAGTCTGGATCGATGTCCTCGATCAAACGGGATCGCTTGGCAAGGTGGCAGACGCAACGCGCCTCGCGCTTGGTGAAGCAGGGTTCGAGATCGCAGCGGAAAACTCCCACGCTGCGGCGGGAGAGGGAAGCGGTTCGCACAAGCCCCCACCCCCAGCCCCTCCCCCGCTGCGGCGGGAGAGGGGAGCACCGCCCCACCCCGGGGCGAGGGGAGTACGTACACGGTCGTGTCGCGACATCCTTTCGGCGGCGGGTTCCCGGTTCCGTCATCCGATCCAAAGGTATCTTGACGCGCAAGTCACTGACCGACCGCGCGCGGCGCAACCGAGTTCAGCGCGCTGGAATTGAGGATGACTCTCATGCCTGATCGGCCCAAGGCCGCAATCCTCGGTGCGGGAAGCACGGGCCTCGCGTTCGCCCCGGTTCTTGCCTCCCGATTTGGACCCGTTGACGTATGGGAACCTGACCCCGGCGTCGGGCGCGGGGCGAAAGGCACGCTGGGAGTGGCGTCCGTCTCGGCCGACCTCGCCCGGACCGTGGCTGGCGCGGCCGTCGTCGTCGTCGCCCTCCCGCCCACGAACATGCCGTCGGCGCTCGACGCAGCCCGGGCAGAACTCGTGACGGGTGCAATCGTCATCCTGGTCGGAAATGGCCAGGAAGCGTCGCATGCCCTGGCTTCTGGCTCGTTGCCTCCGCACGCAAGCGTCGTCTGCGTCACGATCATCCCTGGTTCCGGTCCCCAGCTAGCATCCCGGAACCGAAAGGGCGACGATCCTCGGGCGTTGTCCCACGCGTTTGCAGCGGCGGGCATCTCGCCCGGGACCGGAGCCCATCCCGATGCAGTGGGCGTTGTCCAAGCTCTCGTCGAGGGGGTAGGCGCGAAACCGTTCTTCGGCGAGGCACGCGAGATTGACGCCCTCGCGGCAGCGGCCCTGGCATTACCAAGCATCGTTGCCGCGGCGACGGTGAGTACCACGATCGGAGCTACGAGTTCCCGCGACCTCGACCGCGCCGGTGGAGCGGCGCTCGCCTCAGTGACCGACGTGCTCGAACGTCACCCGCTCGGGATTGACGACATCGCGGCTCTGTCGGAGCACGTCACGCGCCTGATCGACCAGCTCGTACTGCACTTGCTCGAGACGAGGGATGCCCTGGCGAGCGGCACTCCTGATCCGGCCGGCCTCGAGGACGCGACGGTCCGGCGCCGCAAGTGGGTCGCCGCGCGGGGGGTACTGCCAGAGGACGCCGACCTTCCAGACGTGCCGTCGCCATCTCGACGACGTCTCTTCTTTTAGTTCGTGGACGGTGACGATGACTGCGATGCCAGTCGGACGGCTGGACCACGGCGCTCCCAGTTGCGCGGCCCGGGTCCGGTGGTAGGCTTCGCCGCGCTCCCGCGGCCCTTCGCGACACGCGATGGGGCGCTGGTGACCCGCCGGAGATGCCATGCCTGAGGCGTATCTCGTTCCGCCCGCCGTCGCAACGATCCATGCCGACCCGTCACTGCCTCGCACCTTCATGGGGTTCCCGCGCGCCGCCGGGCGCCCGGGCATCAGGAACCTGGTAGTCATCATTCCAGTCGTTGCAGGGGCGCACCTGGTCGCGCAAAGGATCGCGGCGCGTGTCCCAGGCACCGTCGCGCTGCCTTACCTCGATGACGGCGTGAGCGGCCGGGAGGACGAGGTGATGACCGACAAGGTCCTCATCGGCGCCGCCGCCAGCCCGAACGTCGGCGCCGCGCTGCTCGTCAACCTCGCGAGTGACGGGCGCGACGGACGGATCGCGGAGGCGGCCTTGCGTCGCAATCCGGGCAGGCCGATTGAGACGCTTAGTATCGAGTCGGCAGGCGGTTCGCTGAGGGCAATCGCTGCTGGTACCGCCCGCGCACATGCCCTTGTCGACCTTGTCGCTAATGCCACGCGTGCCGAGTTTCCCGTGTCCGAATTGATCCTGGCTGCCGAGTGCGGCGGCTCCGACGCCACGTCAGGCCTCGCCTCGAACCCGACGGTCGGCGTGTGCGCCGACATCCTGGTCGACCTCGGCGGCACCGTCTGTTTCTCCGAGACGACGGAAATGATGGGCGCCGAACACATCCTCGCTCGCCGGGCTCGCGACCCGGAGGTCGCCCGGCGGATCATCGAGATCGTCGCAAACGTGGAGAAGGCCGCCAACGCTGTCGGCGCCTCGGTGGCCGGAGGGAACCCGACCCCGGGGAACATGGCGGGTGGACTGACGACGATCGAGGAGAAAAGCCTCGGGTGCATCCTCAAGGGGGGAACGCGCCCCGTACAAGGGGTCCTCGACTTCGCCGACCAGATCACTGGGCGAGGCCTCTGGCTCATGGACACTCCCGGTCACGACGCCGTGTCAGTTTCGGCCAAGGCCGCCGGGGGTTCGCACCTGAACGTCTTCACCACTGGGCGCGGATCACCGCTCGGCAACGCGATCCAGCCGGTCCTGAAGGTCTGCGCGAACGCCGCGACGGTGGCGCGAATGCTCGACAACTTCGATTTCACCGCCGAGGCGATCGTCGCAGGGCGCGCGACGACCGAGGCGCTCGGACGGGACCTCTACCGGCTGGTGGTCGAGACGTGCAGCGGCCGTCTCGTCGCGGCCGAGGTGATCGGGCACAACGAATTTGCGATCCACCACATTGGGATCCTGGACTGAACCGGATCGACGCCTCCCATGAGGTGTGTCGTCCGACCCCTGTGCTACGATCTCGATTGCGGTGCCGTGTCGTCTAACGGTAGGACGCTTGATTCTGGATCAAGTAGTTGGGGTTCGAATCCCTGCACGGCAGCCCCTTCCGGTCGGGTCCCGCAAGTGGCCCGGCCGGTCCCGTTTCAGACCTAGTTGAGCCGGTGGATTCGCTCCCCGACGAAGCGATTCTGGCACGCGTGGATGCGTCAATCCACCGCTTGGCACGCGCATCAGGGCCTGAGACGGTCGCTGTCCACGAAGCGGCGGGTCTCGACGGGAGTGACTGGCGAGACGGACGGGTCGCGGTCATCCTGTCCGGTTCCTTCAATCCGTTGCATCGTGCGCACCTGTCATTGCTGGAGGCCGCGGCGCTCGAAGCCCGACGCGCCGCCGACGGGGCTCAGGTCATCACGGCGCTTTCGCTAAGCGCACGTACGGTGGGCAAGGAACGTCCGACCGGGATGGCCCTTGCCGACCGGGCATGGACCATGCACGCGTCCCTGTGCGAGGGCTCCGGACCGCCGTACGGTGTGGCGCTCCTCTCGAGCCACGGCCTCTACCTCGACCAGGCCACCGCGCTTCGCGCGGCGATGCCCCGCCTCGCTGACACCGGGCTATGGTTCGCGGTTGGCCATGACAAGGTCTTGCAAATCCTCGACCCTCGTTACTATTCCGACCGCGATGCGTCACTCGACGACCTGTTTTCGCGCGCGGGCCTCCTCGTCGCGCCTCGAGACGAGATGACGGGTGATCACCTTCATCGCTTGCTCGAGCGACCGGAAAACCGACGATTTGCTTCTCGGGTCAGGCCGGTCGCCATTCCTCCGGCGCTGGCGTTCGTTAGCTCGACCGCATTCCGCGCCGGCGAGGCGTCACGAGACCTGGTGCCTCCAGCCGTGACGGCGATGATCACGGCGCGGCGCTGCTACTGATCCACTGAGCCTTGCCCGATGGCCAGCGCGAGAAGCGCAAGCGCGGCCTCGGCAAATGCCTCCTGGTTCGCCGACCGATCATCAACCGAGGTCCGGACCTCCTCAACGCGCGTGCCTGACGGTCCATCCACGGCGACGAATGCCTGACCGGCCAGTTTCGTGGACCTCCGTCCCGACTGAGGTCCGGCGATACCCGTCTCCCCAACGCCCCACGTCGAGCCAGTCCGGGCGCGAACCGCAACTGCCAGCCGGGCCGCCATGGCGCCACTGACTGCCCCTTCGGGCAAGTCGGTGATACCGAGCCAAGACTCACGCGTCACCGACGAATAGGGCACGACGCCCCCAAGAAACCACGCCGATGCTCCTGGCACGGAGACTAGGGCGGCAGACACCAGGCCACCAGCGGACGACTCTGCGACCGAAACGGATTGCCCGCTCGATGCCAATGCCCGACCAATCACGCGCGCCTGTTCGTTCGCCGGTCGCGAATCGCCTGACATCATCGGTCCCTCACCCGCCCAACGCGGCGGAAGCTGCCTCGTTCGCCGCTCGCGACGCCCGGTCAACCGGCACGTCGCCCTTCCAGAATGGGGTGAGAGCGTCCGCGACGGCCCGGCGCATCCGTCCTGAAGTCGCCGTCAACACTGGCGAGCGGGCCCGCAGGAGCGCGCCCGCGATCCCGCCCCGGCGGTCGTGCGGCGATGCCGCGGGCAACCGGTACCCCGACGCGTCCGTGATCGACTTCGCATGCGGCAACCAGAGACCGTGTTCGTATTCAAATTGTTGCGTGTCCGGATCGACGAGGAACTGCAGAAATTCCCACGCGTCATCGGGACTCGGCCCTCGGCCTCCGATGGCCACGACATCCGGAAGCCAGCCAGCCGACTGGCTCGCCCGGCCGCGCGGTTGGGGCGCAAACCCGAAGTCGGGCGCACCCGCCCGTCGCAACGCGAGTTCGTCGTCGGCGCAGCCGAACCACATCGATACTCGACCTGACGCAATCCCGTCAATGCCTGCGTGATGCCCGGCCGGAGGCGCAACCCGATGGTGGTGCCGAAGCGCGTGAAGCCACGACAGGGCATCGCGCGCACCCGGCTCTTCCCACTGCGGCACTAACCCCTCCCGATCCAGGTCGTCCGCCCCCGCGCCCCATATCCAGGGCAGCGGGAAACTCGCCAGAGGGTCCAAGGAGATCGCCCACCGGTCAGAACGGGGGTCGGCCAACCGTCGCGAGAGGTCGAGGAAGTCGTCCCAGGTCCATGCCGGAGCGGGGTCCTGCTTGGCGACCGAGGCCATCCTGGCGCGGTCGTAGAAGATCCCCCAGGCCGAGGCGCGACCGCGCGGGAAGGCGTGCCAGGCTTTCCGGTACGTGGCGCCGTCGAACGGCCCGGAGAGTGTGTTGGTCTGAAACTTGTCACGGCGAATGAGGGCGTCGAGCTTCATCGTCGAACCGCGGGCGAAGTACGTAGGCGCGTCCTGGCCCGGCAAGCGCATCACGTCCGGGTCGCTCCCCGACGCGATGAGCGCTTCCAGGCGAGCGAGATATTCCAGCTCAGTGTCAGCGGCGACCGCGAGGTCCACCTTGAGGTCGGTGTAGTTCTTCTCGAAGGCGAGCAGCGTCCAGTGCTCCGCCTCGCGCGCCCGTTGGGATCCCCACGTGGCATAGATGACCTTGCCCGGGGAGGTCCCAATTCGCGGGACCCCAGGCATTTCTTCAGCGCCGCACGCCATGGCGACCGCGCCCAACGCAGGAACGAGCGCCAATGCCCTCGATTGCACCCCACGACGGGTCATGGGCCACGGGGCCGGGTCCAGAAGAGTCGCCCGGATCTGTGGTTCGATAGCGGACGTCCTGACCGCCGGTCGAGGACCGGGCACGCACCTGACGATCATTTGCGGGCTCGTCCCGGCGCCCGTTAGTCCTTGATCTTCGCGCACCGCTCGATGGTACGCGCCGCCTTCGTACGGGCGATCCTTCCGAGGGGAGAGATCCGGACAGGGTGACCATCTCGCTCATGTTCCATCTCTTGAGGTTGCGCTCACCGAACCCTGATCACGAGGGTGCGCTGGAGACCTCGAATGGATTGCGGAGGCCGATTTGATCGTCCGGTGCAATCCCGCCCAAATGGCCATCGCGACCGAACCGCGAGGCGCTTGAACGGCGTGCCGGTGGCTCGAGCGGACGCACGATGAAGCGGTTGGGCGTGCAGGGCAAGTGGCATGCGGACGCATTGGCCATGTCAGGCGTCGAGGTGCCATCGCTCTCGGCTCCCGCCACGCTGGCCTCTGCGAAGCACACCGAGGTTTCAGGCCCAGTGGGGACCGTTCCCGACCGACGCGCGGTAGGCCTGTTCCAATCCTGGCGCGAATGATCGGATGCTCGACCGCACGTGGTGTGTTTCAACGTCGTGCCGCGTGCATTCCGTCAAGTTCGGATCGAACTGGCTCAGCTATCCCGTTCGTCAGGAGAAACCAGTGGGCGCGCCCCTCCACTGGTCGTGTCAGTGCTTCCCGGGGGCAAAACACCCCTACCGGAGCGATCTCGGTATGACGAGCGCCTCTGCGCCGGTTCGAGGCGCTTGAGGCAAACCCGAGACCCAAAGCCACACGTCACGAGGTCCGCGTTTATCATCGCCGCACCGAAGGCCGGCGGTCGTCGCGCGGGCACGGATACGGAGCGTCCCATGAGCAGCCGCACCAGCGCCAGCTACAGCATCATCGTGCGCGTCCAGATCGAGAACCGGCCGGGCATGCTCGGGTTGGTGACTTCCGCGATCGGCGAGGCCGGCGGCGATATCGGCGCCATCGACATCGTGCGCCAGGAGCGGGGCATCCTCACGCGCGACCTGACCATCAATTGCCGCGACGACTCCCACGGCGACGCCATCGTCAGTTTGGTCCGTTCCGTCGATGGCGTCACGGTCGTGAACGTGTCCGACCGCACCTTCCTCATGCACCTCGGAGGCAAGATCGAGGTCAACAGCAAGTCGCCACTCAAGACCCGGGACGACCTGTCGATGGCGTACACGCCGGGCGTCGCCCGGGTCGTGCGTGCGATCGCCCAGGACCCGGCGCGTGCCTTTGCCTTGACCATCAAGCGAAACACCGTTGCAGTCGTCAGCGACGGGACCGCGATCCTTGGCCTCGGTGATCTGGGACCGCTCGCCGCCATGCCCGTGATGGAGGGCAAGGCGATGCTCTTCAAGGAGTTCGGGCGCGTCGATGCGTTCCCAATCTGTCTGGCGACCACGGACGTCGACGAGATTGTCGAGACGGTCGTGCGCATTGCGCCGGCGTTCGGGGGCATAAACCTCGAGGACATCAGTGCACCTCGATGCTTCGAGATCGAGGAACGGCTCCGGGCGCGACTGGACATCCCAGTGTTTCACGACGACCAGCACGGGACGGCGGTCGTCGCCCTCGGCGCGCTCATCAATTCTTGTCGCTTGATCGGGCGCCCGCTCGAGAGCCTCCGCATCGTCGTCAACGGCATCGGCGCCGCGGGCGTCGCGATCATCAAGATCCTGCTGGCTAGTGGCGTGACCGATATCGTCGGGTGCGACCGGAGCGGCGCGATCTTCGCCGGTCGCACCGAAAACATGAATTCGATGAAGGAGTGGATAGCCTCGCACACCAACCGGTCCGGCCGTCACGGCACGCTCGCGGAAATGCTCGTCGGCGCAGACGTCTTCATTGGCGTCTCGGCTCCCGGCGTCGTCACCGCCGCCGAGATCGCAGCAATGGCTCCTGATCCGATCGTCTTCGCGCTTGCAAACCCCGACCCGGAGATCACGCCGGAAGAAGTCGCGGGCATCGCGCGTGTCGTGGCCACCGGTCGAAGCGACTACCCGAACCAGATCAATAACGTCCTCGCCTTCCCCGGCATCTTCCGGGGCGCGCTTGACGTTGGCGCGACCACGATCAACGAGGAGATGAAGGTCGCCGCCGCCCACGCGATCGCCCTGACGGTCGCCGACGACGAGGTGAGCGAGGACTACATCATCCCGAGCGCGTTCAACCGCCGCGTCGTGGATGCCGTCGCAACCGCAGTCGCTGAAGCCGCGACCGCGACTGGTGTGTCACGTCGCCGCCAGCCCTGACAGGGACATGCGGACGGTTCGCCGCGCCCTTCCCCCCTCCTTCGCCGCGAAGCACAGGGGGAGGGGATTGGGGGCGGCGGAGCGGGCGGGACGCCCGCGGTCCCGGGCACGCGCCCGACGCTATCGCAGGGTGTGTAGCGTGCGGCGGGGTGCAAGGGGAAGCGAGGAGATCCCTCCCAGCCCAAAACGGCGCTTGATCCAGTAACCCAGGATCAGCGAGATCATGCTCATCCCCACCCGGATGGTCGTCGAGAACGATCCCGTGATCTTGCTCTCGCCGACCCGCCCACGATAGTTCACCGGGACCTCGATGAGGCGCAAGCCGGACGCGAGCGCAAGGCAAACCATCTCGGGCAGGAAGTGCGACTTCCCTACCGTGAGGTTGTCCGCGAAGACGCGATAGGCATCGACACGCACGAGCCGAAGCGTGCAGCCGCAGTCCGAAAGCGACGGGCCGTCGTGCAGCACCTGCAAGAGCTTCGCGACCGCCCAATTGCCCCACCTCAGGAAGCGCCCCATGTTTGCCTCCTGCCAGATCAACTCCTTCGTCGTTCGGGTACCGAGCACGAGGTCAAAGTCGTCGGCGAAGGCGAGCAACTTGAGGACGTCCTTGCCAGCAAACGTGCCATCAGGCTCGGCCATCACGATCAGGTCGGCGCCCCGGGCCGCCGCCTCCGCGAGGCCGCGCTGCAGCGCGTGTCCATAGCCCTGGCGCGTCTCGAGGACGTACGTCCCCCGCGTGCCCTTGATGAGCTCCGCCGTCCGGTCACGGCTGTTGTTGTCAACAGCGATAACCTCGTCCACGACGTCGCCTCCGCCAACCCCGAAGAAGTCCTCGATCGCCTGCGCGATGTTGTGCTCCTCGTTGTACGCCGGAAAAATGACCGCCACGCGGCGCCCGTACCACATCGGCCTAGGAGGACCCCTTCAGGGGTCAGGATACCCGACGACCCTCCGGCCCCCGTCCCGGCGACAGCCACACCTCGATCACGGCAGCGGCACGATCGCGACACGCCCGGTCGTGACGACGACGGCGATGCCGGCACCTTCGTCCACCCATAGGCCCCGGGCCGCCTCACCGGGCGCGAGGACCGCCTCCCTTACGCCCTGGATCACGCCGTCCTTGGCGATCCGAAGAAGTCGGCGCGAACCCTCGTCCACCGTGTAGATCGATTGCGTGCCCTGGTCGGTGTAGATCGCGCCCAGTCGGGTCGGGCGCGCATCGCCCTTAATGTCGAGCTCTTCGGCCTTCCCGCCAGCAAGCCGCACGATGGACCCGTCACGTCGCGACACCCAGAACGTGCCGTCGGTCGCCACGTCCGATGCAAGCGTCAGGTCAACCTGCTGCCCGGCGACGAGCCACGGCACGGCGTCCGACTCGTAGTTCCCACCTGTCGTCTGGGGATGGCGCCAGACCTGCCCGGAAGGACGCGGTCCGGTACCCACATGCCCCGCATCGAAAACGTAGAGCGACGCCCCGTAGACGACTGCGCCAACGGGCACGGCCCACTGGGCGAGGGATTTCACCTTGATCGCTCGCGCAGGTTGACGGCGCGCAGGGAGGAGCACGAGCCCGCCGCCCGGGTCAAGCAGGATCGTCCCGTCGTCGCGTTGCGCGAGCGCCCCGCCGTCCGCGAAAAGACCCCGGGCCACGAACGCCCGTGCGTCAGGAATCGCCGTTGCCCGCGGAGGCACCGCCTCGCGTTCCGGCTCGGGCGAAGCGATCGGGATCGTCAGGACGTCACCGGAGTCGTCCAGCACGCGCATGATCGCGTCGGCCATCGGCGTGCGATCGTTCGGCAAGTGTGCGGGGGCGGCGAGCGATGCGAACCTGCCCTTCGCGTGCGCAACCGTGCGTCCGGCCAGCACTGGGACGGTCGGGGTTGCCGGGACGGTGGTTGGCGTGGACGGCGTCACCCCGATTCGGGCGCCGATCCCAGTGTCGGGGTCCAGGCGCAAGGTTGATGCGACGCTTGCGAAGAGACCTCCAACGAGCGAGGGCGAAACGAGCCAGGCGAGCCCGAGGACGCCCACGCCGACCACCATCGCCACCAGCGTTGATCGCCCTCGCCGCGTGGGGCGTCGCCCTCCCGGCAGGAACGCCGCCGGGTCGATGAGGCGCTCGATCCAGCTCCTTGGGTCTGTCGCGCGCGGGAAGCGTGCCGAGGCGAGCGGCGTGCCAGTCAGCGTCGCCGGAACGAGAGATCCTCGAACAGGCGCGAGCCACGGGACATCTGCCATCTCGCTTTGGCGGACCGGCGCACCGGGCGCAGTCGCGCGGCGACGGACCCCGATCGAGGCCCCGGGTGCTTCCAGCGCCCGGCCCAATCCAGGACCGCCACGCACGGACCGTGGGCTTGGGCGAGATGGCAGGCCCCCGGTACGTAGGCCAATCTCCAGCGGCCTCCCGATGGCGGTCCCGGGAAGCGAGGTCGGAACACGTCCGGTCGCCTCGAGTTCAAGCAGCGCCGCGACCAGTGCCGGATCGCCCGTGGTCGCCTCCGGACCCGGTTGGCTCCGCGCTTGAGCGCGAACGCCGACTCCTCGAAACCAAGCGAGCAAGTCCGCGTCGCCAGAGAGTCGCCGGAAGAGGCCCATCGCGCGCGAGGCAAGGGCAAGCCCCGCCAGAATGCCAGGGGGATGCGCGAAACGGACGACGACGCCCTCGTGCGCACCAGCGACGCGTTCAAGGCGGGCCGAGGCGAGTGCGACCCCTCGACGGCCGAGGTCTGCGACCCGAACGCTTCCGCCAAGGAGCTCCGGCACCGAGGCGTCGACGAGCACGATGCGGGAATCATGGGAAAGCGGTACGCGCACGGACTCGATTTCCACTTCCCAACGACGTTCCGCCACGCGCCGGGTTCGACCGCCAGCCTGCCCAGTGAGGACCTCAGGTACGGCCCGGACCGACGCGCCGTCAATGACGTACATCTGGCACGGTGGCAGCTGCGCCACGAACGCGACCGGTTGCGGGACGGACTCGACGAGGACGGCGGTGAACCCGAACGCATCCAAGTCCGGCCGCAGTCGAGCGGCGCCGCGGACCGCCGCGCAGCCGGTGCGCACCGCGCGACCCAACGACGAGCCAGGTGCGGCTGGCGTCGACTCGAGTTCGTCCCTCGCGCGCTCGTAGAACAGCTCTGCCACGGCGCCCGGGACCCCCTCGACAATCGCAAGTAACGGCCCCCGGCGTCCGGTGGCGGGAGAGAGGAACGCCCGGCGGGGACCTCGACCGCGCGCGACGTCAAGGCGGGGGCTCGTCGCGACGTCAAGGGATCCCCCGCCGGCGAGCAGGAGGCGAACGGTGCCATCTGCTCCGACCCGCATCGCGTACGGGTCGTGGGCGACTGACACGGCAGCATCCCCAAGATCCGTAGGACCGCGCCGTCGCGAGCGCCGTTCGCTCACTCGCCGCCCCGGCGCCAGGCGGTGGTGCTTCCCTCTCCCGCCGCAGCGTGGGGCGCTTGCGGCAGATGAAAGGGGGCCTTTCTCCCCTCCCATGAACTCCCGCGCTGGCCACGGAAGGGGAAGTGCGGGATTGCAGCCTGCCCGCGGCGTTCCATGCCACTCCGTCGCGTCTCAAGTGACGCCCAACCACGCGCGTTCCTGCTCGACGCGGACGGCGCTGTCCCGGACGCCAACAGGAGTTCCCTGAGCGCCTGAATGTCCCGCCGACGGCGCCGCAGTGTATCGCCCCGTCCTGCTCCTGAAAACTTCCCGCGCCGGGAAGCCTTTCGCAAGCGCCAGGGGGTTAGGCCGGTAGCCGGGGGTGGGACGGTGCTTCCCTCTCCCGCCGCAGCGTTGGGGGTGCTTGTTGCGGCAGATGGAAGGGGGACGTCCCACGCCAGCACCTTCGCTCACCCGCGGGGACTGGGCGCGCCGGAGTCCCGCCGGCAAAGGAGTGGTCGGGGCGGCCACCACTCCGAAAGCGCTTCGCGGGTAGGGTTTCCGTTGCCGATGCGCGGGCATCCTGCCCGCTCCGGGATCGTGGCAGACCGGTGATCTGGCTTCCGCCGCGAGGGCGGTGGCATTGCTCAGGGACCTCCACCCCCAGCCCCTCCCCCGCATGGCGGGAGAGGGGAGCAGGGTCGGTGCCCGCCGCGACGACCCGTGCGCCTATCAACGGCCCTGCGAGTGCGTGCCCGACCAGCGTTTTACGAGGATTGATCAGGGGGACCGGACTACCAGGAGCAACCCGGCACGCTTGGGCCTTCAGACGGCCGTCGGCCTAGCGCGGTCAACCGGTTTCAATGTCGGTCGCCGTGGTCCCTGGCACCCTCGATCCCTGCCCAGGTCGTCGCGAATGCCTCGATCCATTCCTCTTGAGCCCGCGACTCGACCGCTGCCGGGCTCCTCACCTCACGGATCTGCGCGATTGCACGTGCCGGCGAGATGCCCCGGGCGACGAGGAACGATGCCCCTGCCGTTCCGGCCCGTCCGAGTCCGCCCCGGCAGTGGATCGCCACGACGCGGCCAGCGGCTACTTCCGCAACGATGGCAGTGATGAGGTCAACCCAATCGGGCATCCGCTCCGGGTCCGGGGCGTGGCCGTCCTGGATTGGGAATCGCACAACCCGAAAGTTCCGCGCCGACGCTTCCTCGACCAAGTTAGGGATGCCGAGCATTCCGAACTCGAAATCCTCGAGGAGCGACACGAGGACGTCTACCCGGTAGTCAATCCGCAACGTGTCCAGATCAGTCGCCAAGTCTCTCGCCCACTTCCAGTCACGCTTGCCCGGGGCGAACGTCAGTCCAAGCCTCCCGGGCAGGCCATGCGAGCTCGCAAGCACGAAGTCCACGCGGAGTGGCCCACTTTTGGAGGTGTTCATCTCGCTCTCCGCTCGCGGGAATGGCCTTACGGCGGTTGCAGACACGCCATCGCCCGTGACGTGCCACGTTCTCGGAGGGGACGCGGTTGCCCGCGGACCAGACTCCACCCCGGGGAAGCGGTGCGGCCACGGCGACGACCCAACGTCAGCCCGCGCGTCACCCAAGATCCCGGAGGGGACGCGGTTGCCCGCGGACCAGACCCCACCTCGGGAAAGCGGCGCGGGGACGGTACGGCCGACCGCTAGACGCCGGTGTACTTCTGTATGAAGTACATGCTCCCGATCGTGAAGGCCAGCACGATGAGGACGATGACGAGCTGCATCGTCTCGCTGATGACCGTGCCGTTGATCATGTCACGCGCCTCACGATGGCGTCGGGTGCAGGCAATTCCGTCATGCCGTGCCCAAGTTCTGAACCGATTCGGATCGTAGCAGACGGTTGGTTCGGGAGACACGCTCGCTCATCGTGAACGCCCAGAAGGCCGCGACCGAGAGCATCGACGCCATCGCAAACATCGCCGTCCACCCGATCTCGACCGCAACCCACCCAAGAAGCGGCGCCGCGAATACCGGTCCGACCGTCCCGGCCGCGTTGTACATGGCAATCGCGGTGCCTCCCCGGTCGGGAATCATGTGTTGCATGTGAACGATCCCGAAGCCGAACGTCGTGGTGACCACCGTCGCGTACAGGGCCTCGATCACCATGAACGGCAGGAACGTCGAGGTCGCAGCCACGGCGGCGAAGTACATGACGCTGGCGACGATGCCTGCCTGCAGTACCCGCGAGACTCCGACCCGACGCACGACGGCGCCAGCCAGGAGCGCGACCGGGATCTCCCAGACGGTCTCGATCCCGAACACCATGCCGATCGCCTCTGTACCAAGTGCCTCCCCTTCGGCCGTCACCGCTTCCCTCAGGTAGAGGGGCAGCAAGGTCATCCGCGCCACGCCGGCCGCACCCATGCAAACCGTCGAGGCGAGGTACCAGGCGACCTCAGGGCGGGAAAACTCGCGCCACGTTTCTGGATCCGCGATGCCGCCTCCAGCTGACCGAGCGACCGGATCGGACTGGATCGGCGCGTCACGCACGCCAACGACAAGCAACACGAACGAAAGCACCTGCAACGCCGCCGTGGCGAGGTACAGGCCGTCGTATCCGAACCGCGCCACCCACCATCCCGCGCCGAACGACCCGATCAGCCATCCGGACGTGAACCCGAGCCTCACGATGTTCGTGATTTCCGCGCCTCGTGGTTCATTGCGATAGCGAAACCAGTCGCCCAGGATCGCGAAGTGGAGGACGAACATCGCCATGCTCGCGATCGCGTACGCCGCCGCGCCGACGGTCAAGTCGGTGACGTAGGCAAGGAAGATGCGCAACGGGATTGCGAGCCCATAGGCGGCGACGAGCCACGCAACCCGCCGTCGCGTTCGGTCGGTCGCCATCCCGTACGCGAAGCCGAATATCGTCGAGACGATTGATGCGACGACGCCGACGACGCCCACCTCGATCGTCCCCGCACCGAGGCGGTCCTGCGCCCAGAGTGGCATGAACGGCATCTGGCTGCCAAAGACCACACCTTGGGCCACCAGGATGAGAAACATGGACCGGTAGACCGGGTCACGGAGGACGACGCCTGCGGGTCCGGCCGTCCGGCCCGCAGCATGATGGTGGGTCGCAGACGTGTCCTCATCCATCAGTCCGTGGTCCGACCCTCCAGGAATGCCCGTGCGAACTCGCCCGCCGCTTCCTTGTCGTCTTCGGCCAGTTCTCCATCGATCACGAGCGACAGGAGGTGCTCCTTTACGGGTCGGATCCACGCGCCCGGCGGGCGCTGGAACATCGCCATCAGCTCGTCGCCATCAATCGGGCTCCGCAAGCGAGCCACGTCCTGGGCAGCCAAGAGCTCGTGGCTCCGTCGCTCGAACTCGTCCGCGCGCAGGCTGGCCGCGTCGCGCTTCTCCTGCCGGTAGCTGGTTACGTCGGCGCGCGACAACTTGACCAGGTCGTCGAGGTTCGTCCCGATCTCACGGATGACGCGCCGGACGGCCGCGTCGGTCCAGGAAGACTCGTACGCATTGATCCGAAGATGGTTCCGGACAAGGGCGACTACGCGAGTGGTCAGGGCGCCATCAAGGTTGAGACCGCGCATGATCCGGTGCGCCATGCGTGCGCCCGCCTCTTCGTGGCCGAAAAAGTGGACCTGGCCGTCAGTGACGGACTTCGTCACAGGCTTGCCGATGTCATGCAGGAGGGCCGCCCATCGCAGGCCCAGTTCAGGTACCTCAAGGTTCTCGATCACCCCGAGGGTGTGCTCGAAGACGTCCTTGTGGTGCATCGGGCGTTGGCTCATGCCCCGCATCGGAAGCACGTCAGGGATCGCGTGCTCCATCAATCCAAGGTCGGTCAGAAGGCGGATCCCTCGCGCGGCGCCCGGCGACACCAGGATCGCGTTCATCTCGGCCGCGACGCGCTCGCGAGAAATCCGCGCCAGGTCAGCCGCGTTAGCCGTGATCGCCGCTTCGGTCTCCTTGTCCAGCATGAACCCCAGTTGAGCCACGAACCGGACCGCCCGCATGAGCCGCAGCGGGTCTTCCGCGAAGCGGGCCCCCGGGTCTCCGACGGCCCGGATGAGTCCTTGGGCGATGTCCGCGACACCCCCGGTGGGGTCATGCCTCGTGCCGTCACGCAGGTCGACGGCGATCGCGTTCATCGTGAAGTCGCGACGCCACAGGTCGTCTTCGAGCGACACGCCAAACGTCACTTCCGGCTTGCGCGTGCCGTCGGCGTACTGCTCCGTCCGAAACGTGGTGATTTCCACGGGCCAGGCCTCGCCGTCATCACCCCTGAACACCAGGCCGATCGTCCCGAAACGCGCGCCGACGTCATAGATTGAGATCGGTCGCGCTCTCGCGGCGAGCCGACGGACGACGTCCGGAGGCGCGTCCGTTGTCAGGTCGAGGTCGCTCAGCCTTCGACCGAGTAGCTGGTCGCGAACTTGGCCTCCGACCAGGTAGAGGCGATACCCGTCGGACGCGAAGGCATCGGACAGGGCGCAGACGCGGTCATTGATGGGGGTGATCGGCGGCTCCATGCGGGTCCCATAAGCATGCCGGTCGCGGCGGGTTCCCGCCGACCCTCCCCTCTCACTCCCGGCCCGGCGCCCGGCCGACCAGTCCTGCGGCGGCCTCCCGCACGCCAATGGTCCCGTCAAACACCCGGGCCAGGACCGTGGCGATGGGCATCTCCACCCCCGCGCGCCGCGCGACCTCCGTCGCCGCATGCGTCGTCGGGACGCCCTCCGCAACCGTGCCCGACGTCGCGAGGATGGCCTCGAGGCGCTCGCCCGCCGCCAGGCGCAAGCCCAGTTGCCGGTTGCGGCTCCGCGGGCTTGCACACGTGACGACGAGATCCCCGAGGCCCGCAAGGCCCGCAAGCGTCCGGGCGTCGGCGCCGAGGCGGATGGCCAGGCGCGAGATCTCGGCCAGGCCCCTCGTCACTAGGGCCGCGCGGGCATTCTCGCCGTGGCCGAGACCGTCAGCGATCCCCACCGCGACGGCGACGACGTTTTTCAGCGCCGCTCCAAGCTCGACCCCGACAAGGTCATCGTTCAGGTACAGGCGCCACGCCGGGGTGCCGAGGCGCGCCTGCACCCGTCGCGCGATGTCTTGGTCCAAGCCCGCGACGACCGAGGCCGCGTGCATGCCAGCGGCAACCTCGGCGGCAAGGTTTGGCCCGGAGAGGGCGAGGATGCGCGCGGCGCCCCCTGCCTCCTCGGCGACAACCTCGGACATGCGGAGGCAGGTACCGACCTCAAGCCCCTTGCTTGCAACGACGATCGCGGCGGATGGATCGATCGATCTGGCGACGGCAAGGAGGTTTGCCCGCATCGTCTGCGCGGGGACGGCCAGGACGACCACGTCCGCTCCCGTGAAGGCAGCGACCGGGTCACTCGTCGGATCGAGCAATGGAGGGAACGGCACGGCCGGGTGGCGGGGGGAGTGGCGCGACTTGTGCAGCGCTGCTGCCTCGGCGCACGTCCGGGCCAGCAGGGCCACCGGCCTCCCGTGCGCGGCGACCTGGATGGCGATCGCGACACCCCAGGCGCCCGTCCCGACCACGACCGTCTTTCCGCCGTCGCTCACTCGAGTCCTCCCCGGCCATCGCCGGTGGTGCTTCCCTCTCCCGTTGGTCCGCGGGCAACCGCGTCCCCCGGGGTGGGGTGGTGCTTCCCTCTCCCGCCGCAGCGGGGGAGGGACTGAGGGTGGGGGCTTCCCTCTCTCGCCGCAGCGGAAAACGATGGTGGGGACTTCCCCCTCTCGCGCCGGCCCGGTCATCGTCGCGCGTTTGGCTCACTCGCTGGCACACTCGGTCCGAAGCGGCCATGCCGCGACGACGCCATGCCCGAGTTGCCCGAAGTCGAGACGATACGCCGGACCCTCGCCCCGCTGGTCATGGGCCGGACGCTTCTTCGTGTCGACCTCGACTGGCCGGGATGCGTCCAGGTCCTCGGCGGTCGAACGCTCGAGTCGTCACTTCCGGGCGCGCAATGCATCGGGACCGACCGGCGGGGAAAGTACCTCCTGCTTCAGCTCGATCACGATCGCACCCTCGTCATCCACCTTCGGATGACCGGTCGCCTTGCTGTCGAGGAGGTGGACGCGCCGGCGCTCAGGCACCAGCGCGCGGCCATCGCGATGGACGACGGGCGATCCCTCCGTTTCGCGGACCAGCGCAAGTTCGGGCGCCTCGCCCTTGCGGAGGGTCCGGCGGACCTCGGTCGCCTCCTCGCTCGCCTGGGACCCGAACCGTTCGACCCGGAAGACCCCGCCAAGCCGGGGACGCTGTTCGATCAGGACGGCCTTGCCCTTGCGCTGGCCGGGCGCCGGGCCGCCGTCAAGGCCGTCCTGCTCGACCAGCGAGTGGTGGCCGGCCTCGGGAACATCTACGTTGACGAGGCGCTCCACCTTTCCGGCGTGCATCCCGCGACCCCGGGAGGATCCGTCGATGCCGAGACCGTCGGGCGCCTGGTACGGGCGATTCGCGCCGTCCTCGCCGAGGCCATCGCGTCGGGAGGCACCACCCTCGCCGACTATCGTGACGCGACGGGTGCCTCCGGGGCATTCCAGGCGCGCCTGCAAGTCTTTCGACGGCACGGGAAACCCTGCCCGCGCTGCGCGACCCTGATCGTCCGATCAGTCGTCGCGCAGCGCGGCACCCACTCATGCCCGAGGTGCCAGCCTCCACCCTGATCGCCAGGCCGCGTGGATCAGCGCGGTTCCTCGTACACTTCCCGCAATGGTCGTCGCCTCCGCCCGTGGGCTCGGCCACGCATTCGGCGCTCAAGACATCTTCGCGGGCCTGGCCTTCGAGATCCAGCCGCGCGACCGCGTGGCCCTCGTCGGGGTCAACGGCGCAGGCAAGTCGACCCTGCTTCGCATCCTCGCGCGCGTCGAGGTGGCGAACCACGGGCAGCTCTCGCTCCCTGCCGCCGACCGGGTGGCGTACCTTCCGCAGGAAGTTGACTTCCCGGCAGGCCAGTCGCTCGATGCGTACCTGCGCGAGGCGTTCGCCGCGACGCGACAACTCGAGGCCGAACTGCGCGACCTCGAATCGCGCCTTGCGGTTGTGTCCAGCGAGACCGAGATTGCGCACCTCCTCGCGCGACACGCGGAGGTACAGGCGCGCCTCGAAGCGGGCGACGGGTACGCCTATGACCACCGCCTGCAGGCAACCATCGCTGGCCTGGGGATCGCTGACTCCCTCCTTGACCGGGAAGTCGCAACGTTTAGCGGTGGCCAGCGAACCCGGGCCGCGCTGGCGAGAATCCTCCTCGGGGGCGCGGACCTCCTACTCCTCGACGAGCCGACCAACCACCTGGACATCGAGGCCACCGAGTGGCTCGAGACCTACCTCGTGGGCGCCGCGCCTGCCCTCGTGATCGCTTCGCACGACCGGCACTTCCTCGACGCGGTCGCGACACGCACCTGGGAGATCGCGGACGGCGACCTCGAGGCCTACGTCGGGAACTACACCCAGTTCGCGCGGCAGCGGGCGGATCGCGAGGCACGGCAGCGGCGCGACTTCGCCACGCAGCAGGCACATGTCGCGCGCACCGAGGCCTTCATCCGCCGGTACCGCGCAGGCGTGAAGTCGCGCCAGGCGCGAGGACGGCAGAAGTTGCTGGACAGGGTCGTGCGCGTCGGCCCTCCTCGCGACCCGGGCAAGCTCCGCCTCGCGATCTCCGCCACCCTGCGTGCCGGCGACATCGTCCTCGCGACCGAAGGGCTGGCAATCGCCCCGGACGCGCCCGCCGGCGCCGGGCTTCGTGGTCAATCGCCCGGGATGCCGTTCGTCCACGAGGCGCCGGCGGGTGCGCGAGGCATCACCCCACTCGTCACCTGCGACGACGCCGAGATCGGCAGGGGTGATCGCATCGCCATCGTCGGTCCCAACGGCGCGGGCAAGACAACCCTGCTGCGCGTGCTGATGGGCGAGGTCGTGCCGGTACGAGGGCGCGCCCACCTTGGGTACGGCGTGCAGGTCGCCTACTACGCCCAGGCGCACGAGCAGTTGGACGTTGGCGGTACGGTCCTTTCTGGGGTGATCGGCATGCGTCCCATGAGCGAGGGCGAGGCGCGGACCTACCTCGGGCGCTTCCTCTTCACTGGCGACGACGTGTTCAAGCCGGTGAGCGCATTGTCGGGAGGTGAGCGAAGCCGGCTCGCGCTGGCGCGCCTCTCGTTGACGACGGCGAACGTCCTGGTGCTCGACGAGCCGACGAACCACCTCGACATTTACGCGCGCGAGGCGCTCGAGGCCGTCCTCGACCAGTTCGACGGCACCTTGATCTTCGTCTCGCATGACCGGTTCCTGGTCGATGGCCTTGCCACGAAGCTCTGGGAGGTCGCCGAGGGCAGGATGCAGGTCCACGAGGGGTCTTGGTCGGCCATGCGGGCCGCTCGCCGAGCGGGCGCGTCCGCAGGAAGGCTCGCCGGTCCCACCGCCACCGCAAGCCCGGCCCGGGCGCCCGGAAGTGCCCCGGGCCGACCTGCCGGTCGGGGGATCGGTTCACGGGCGCTCCCGGACGCCCGTGAACTTAAGGTCGCCCGAGAACGGGCAACACGTGTCGCAGACGACGTTTCGCGTCTCGAAGCTGAAATACAGGACGTCGTGGCGTCACTGGAATCGGCCGCGCGGTCCGGATTACCCAGTAGTCTGGTCGCTCTCGGGCATCGCCTCGAAGACGCCACGACCGAACTGCGTGAGGCCGAGGAGCGATGGCTGGCGATCCAGGCTCACCTTGAAGAGCTTGAATGCCTCGCGACCACTCGGTAGCCCCCTCTCCCCTCTTCCCCCGGAGCGAAGGGGTTTTCAACAGGAGGCACGTACGCGGATAGCGACGGCATCCCTCCCTACCTTGCCTTGACGAGAACCCGGCCTCGCGCTATCGTCCGTGCCGAAATGGAAACTGCCAACTTCGTCATGGTCGCGGCTGTCCTGATCGCCCTGGGCACGCTTGCCTGCGTCGTGAACGGCCACTTGGGAGCGGGCTTGGCCGTCTTCTCCTGGCTCGTGTTGCTCGGGGTCGTGCGCCAGCCCGTCGCGGTCGGCTTCGACGTGTTGCGCGTCACCGAAAACCTGTGGGCGCCGTACCTCCTCCTCCCTCTCGCGGCATTCCTTGTCTTCTGGCAATCGCGGCTTCGCGGGCGCATCGCGCCCGGTATCGGATTGCGCTCGATTTTCGGGCGCCCATAGCCAAACACGGGCTACTATCGCGCGCACCCTCGATGGTGCGCCGGGCGGCGCGACTGGTTTGGGGACGCATGGCGCCGGTGCATGCCGGCTTGGCGGAGCGAACGACGATCTGATGGCGACCCACGAGGCCCTGCAAGCGCAACTGCGCGGCGTAACCGCGTTTCCGATCACGCCCTTCCTTCCCAACCTCGACCTCGACCTGCCTGCGTTGCGCCACAACGTCGACTGGATGGTGCGCCACGGGATCAAGTCGTTGGTCGCCGCCGGCGGCACGGGAGAGCTTTACTCCCTTGACTGCGACGAGATCGAGGCGGTGCACCGGACGGTTGTCGAAGCCAGTGCGGGACGTGCCGGCGTGATCTGCGGCGTTGGAGGCAAGATGCGCGAGGCACAGCGCCTCGCCGCGGCCGCCGAGGCGTCGGGCGCAAGCGGGATCCTCATCCTGCCGCCCGCGTACGGGCCTTCATCGGACGATGGCCTCGTTGCCTTCTACGCCGGGATTGCCGCATCCGTGTCGATCGGGGTCCTGCCCTACGCCCGCGACTGGGCGGTCTTCTCCCCGGACACCGTCGAGCGGCTCCTCGCCGCCGCGCCGAACGTCGTGGCGTTCAAGGACGGGTCGGCAGACCTGCGCCTCTGGGCACGCATCCGTTCTAGGCTCGGCGACCGGCTTGCCTGGATCGCTGGCGTCGGCGATGACATGGTCCACACCTACTTCGCCGCGGGTGCGGAAGGCTTCACTTCGAGCGTCGCGAACTTCATGCCCTGGATAAGTCACGAGCTGTTCGAGACCGCGCACCGGGGTGACTTCGCGGCGTGCCGTCGCCTTTTCGAGGAAAAGGTGGCCGACTTCTACGCGATCCGCTCCCGGCGTCGTGGTTTCGAGGTGTCGAGCGTGAAGGCGGCCATGGAACTGTGTGGCCTGCCGGCCGGGCCAGTTCGTCCGCCGCTCACCGAACTTGGACATGAAGAGTTGGAGATCGTTCGCGCGATGGTCGAGCGCCTTGGCCTCGGCAGTCGTGTGAACGCGTGATCGCGAGGTAAACGTGCGGCGGCCTTCGCGCCGCCGAGATCAGGTGGGGGCGTCGATGGCATCGATCAGTCAGACGCGAGTGGCGTCACCGCTTCGGGCGAGCGTCCATGCCGCGTTCTACTCGCCGGGGACGCGCGAGTTCCAAGCGATGGCGATGGCCACCGTCGTCCTCATCATCGCTTCGGTCGCCTCCCTCATCCTCGAGTCAATGGCGCTCGGGCCAGATGTCGCCGCGATGCTCGCTCTCGCCGAGACGGTCATCGTGATCGCATTCGCCGCCGAGTACTTCCTCCACCTCTGGGTTGCGCCGAGCCCGTGGGGATACGCCCGAAGCTTTTGGGGCATCGTCGACCTCCTTGCAATCCTTCCGGCGCTGCTCGTGTTCTTCCCGGGCGCAGGTTTCGGGATCGTGCGTACCCTGCGCGTACTCCGAGTCCTCCGGATGCTCAAGCTCATGAAGCTCGCCGCGGAACAGGCTCGTATCAGTGCCCGGCGCGCGTCGAACCAGCAAAACTCGGTTGCGAGCGATCTCAACATCTACGCGATGGCGCTCGCGACCGTTCTGGTGATCTCATCCACCCTTGCGTACTACGCCGAGTCCGAGCAGGAGGGAACGACGTTCGGATCGATCCCGGCCTCCATGTGGTGGTCAATCGTCACGATCACCACCACTGGATACGGGGACATGGTCCCAGCCACGATCTCAGGAAAGTTCGTCGCAGCCGCGACGATGTTTGCCGGCCTGGCCCTCTTCGGCATCTTGACCAGCGTCATCGGGCGCGCGGTCATGACCACCCTCTTTGGCCGACCGGCCGAGGAAGTGTCCAGCACCGGCGACACGGACGGATCAATGCGATCCGGGATCGCGCGACCTGCGCCGCCCCCAGTGCCACTCACGGAAGTCGCGGTGAGCGCACTCGCAGTGGTCGCCGTCGTCCTCATGGTCCTGGAGAGCGTTCCGGACATTGGCTCCGCCTACGCGTCGGAGCTCGCCGTCGCCGAACTCGTGCTCGTCACGCTGTTCACCCTGGACTATGCCCGGAACCTCGCGCGCGCCACGTCCAGGTTGGCGTACGCCACAAGCTTCGGGGGCGTCGTCGACATCCTCTCCATCCTGCCGACGTTGCTGTCGCTCCTGGATGTGACCGGCTTCACGGCACTGCGGGCGCTGCGCGTTCTCCGGGTCCTTCGCGTGCTCAAACTTCTGAAGCTTGCGTTCGCGCATCGGAGCGAGCGAGTCGCCAAGGGTGGATCCACGAACACCTTCGCGCTCGACTTGCAGATTTATGCGATCGCGGTCCTATGCGCGATCACCGTAAGCGGGACGCTTGGCTACTACGCCGAAAAGGACGTGCCGGAAAGCGCTTTCACGAGCATCCCTGCCGGGATGTGGTGGGGCGTCGTCACGTTGACAACTACCGGCTATGGCGACATGGTCACGCAGAACGAGGACAAGCTCGTGCAGCCCGTCACGGGCTTCGGACGGGTCGTCGCGGGATCGACGATGCTCGTCGGCCTCGCGCTTTTCGGCGTTTTGACAAGCGTGATCGGCCGGGCGCTCCTCAGCTCCCTGTTCGGCTCCCCGGGCGGGGATAGCGAACCTACGCTCGTCGCGACCGCGGAGCGATCGGGAAGCTAGCGGACCGAGTATCGACGACTGGTGGTCGGGGCCACGACGGTGCTTCCCTCTCCCGCCGCAGCGGGGGAGGGGTGGTGGTGCTTCCCTCTCCCGCCGCAGCGGGGGAGGGACTGAGGGTGGGGGCTTCCCTCTCTCGCCACCCCCGCGATTCCGCGGCGATTGATCGGCACCGAAAGGAAACAGATAGACTCCCGCGGCCTGCGAGGCACTTGGGGGCGCTCTCGCGATCACGCTGACGCCTGGCCCCCTCCGCCCGCATCGCCAAGAGCAAGCCATGCCCCAGAAGGCCTACCGGGACGTCCTCCTCAAGCCAAGGGCCCGCGTCGCGATGGCGCGCGGTGTCGACCAGATGGCGGGCGTCCTGCGCGTCACGCTTGGACCCCATGCCCGCGCCGTCGTGATGGCGCCAACCATCTCGACGCGCTCGCCCGAACTCCTGACCGATGCGGGAACGATCGCCCGGCGGATCATCGAGTTGCCCGACCCCTACGAGAACATGGGCGCCATGCTCATCCGGCAGATGGCATGGCAGGTGCGTGAAAAGGTCGGCAATGGCGCCGCGACGGCCGCGACGATCGCGCAGGCCCTCCTCCACGCGGCGAACCACCAGGCGGCGGCTGGCACCAACGTCATGATGATCCGGCGGGGCATCGAGAAGGGCCTCGCCGCCGCCGTCGAGGCCCTGCGGGTCCAGGCCAAGCCGCTCGTTGACCCGTCCCAAGTCAAGGCGCTCGCCATCGCCGCCGCTGGCGGCGACCGCGAGATCGGGTCGTACGTCGCCGAGATGCTCGACGTGATCGGCACCGACGGCGTCCTGGTCGTCGAGGAGAGCACGACGACACGTACCGACCGCGAGTACGTCGAGGGGCTGCAATGGGACAGCGGCTATGTCTCCTCGCACTTCTGCACGGACCTCGAGCGCATGGAGGCGATCATCGAGAACCCGATCATCGTCGCCACCGACTTGAACCTGGATCGCGCTGAGCAGCTGCTCCCCCTGCTTGAGGCGATCGTCGCCCGGAAGCAGGCCGGCGAGCGGTTCGGCGGCCTCGTCCTGTTCGCGAACGAGATCACCGGGACGGCACTGGGCCTGCTCGCCACCAATCACGAGCGAGACGTCCTCCGATGCGTCGGCATCAAGGCTCCGGGGGCCGGGGACCGGCGGGTCCGGATCCTCGAGGACATCGCGATCCTGACCGGGGGCCGGATCGTTGCGGAAGACGCGGGCGAGACCATGGAGAACGCCACCTGGGCCGTGGTCGGTCGCGCGCGGCGCGTCTGGTGCAACCGCGACTTTTTCAGCATCGTCGGCGGCATGGGCGACCAGGCACGCATCAAGGAGAGGACCTCGGAGATCAAGAGGCTCCTGCCGACCGCCGAAGGGGACTTCGAACGCGACAAGATGCGCGAGCGGATCGGCAAGCTCTCCGGGGG
>CAMBEO010000018.1 GCA_945865725.1 Thermoflexus hugenholtzii JAD2
TGGCGATGGTCGCCCAGACGATGCTCCCGCATGCATTTGAGGAAGGTGGTGCGCCCGTCGGCATCGCCTCGATCGCCGGGTTCCTCGCGGCCTTCGTCTTCACCGCGCAATCGCTTGCCACCGTCGCGGCTCATTAGTTCAGAGCCGTCGCGCATCCAACATTGACGCCTGCGCCCCACTGGCGCAGGCGTCATGCCGCTGACCGCAACCTGAAACCTGAACCGGCCGGAACACAATCTGGGACGGCGCGGTGCGACGGCGTCCCAGTTCAAACTAAATGACGGGGCCGTCAGGGTCCGTGCCGGCCTGCGTGTATGCGCCCCTGCTGGCCACGGCACCCCGACGAGCGTGAGGGACGGATCAGGTGCCGTTCCTGCCTAGAGGGAGACGCTCCCAGTACGGCGAAACGATGGCCTCCCCGCGATAGGCCGTTGGGTATATCCTACCGCTGACACCGCGGCCATCGAGCCGCACGGAGGGACTTTTATGGATACGGGCATCGGATCGGCCATTCGTCGTCGCGACGTCGGTGCGATCGGGATCGGCGCGTTCGCCAGCCTTGTCGCCGGTGGCGAGGCAACGCTTGGGCAGCTGGGGTCCGTCCCGGCCGCCGAGGCAAGTGCCGCCCTCCAGCAGGGCGCACTCGTCGGGATCCTCGAGGGACCGACGGTCATCACGGACGGGACCATCCCGGCCACCTTCGGCGAAGCGCCCTCGCTCGCCGAGCTGGTGAAGTCGGGCGCGCTTCCTCCTGTCCAGCAGCGCCTGCCAAAGAACCCGATGGTGATCAAGCCCTTGCATTCGATCGGGAAGTACGGCGGCACGTGGCGCCGCGCGTTCACCGGTCCCGGCGATGGCGAGAACGGCAACCGGATCTGCTCCACGGACAAGCCCCTGTTCTGGGACTACACCGGCACCAAGGTGATGCCGTGCCACGCCTCCGGGTACGACCTGTCCTCCGATGGCACGACCGTCACCTTGACGCTGCGTGAGGGCATGAAGTGGTCGGACGGCGCCCCATTTGGTGCCGACGACTACCTCTTCTGGTTCGAGCACATCTTCCAGAACAAGGAATTGATGCCTTCCCAGACGCCCGAGATGTCGGTGAACGGCAAGCAGGGCAAGGTCCAGAAGGTCGATGACACCACCGTGCAGTGGGTCTTCCCCGAACCCTACCCGCTGTTCATCGACATCCTCGCCGGATCGACCGCCCTCGGGGCCGGGCAGGCGACGCGAGGTGACGAGCTCAACGGGTCATTCGCCCCGGCGCATTACTTGAAGAAGTTCCACCCCGGGTTCGTTGGCGCAGACGAGGCGACCCGCCTGGCCAAGGCGGCCGGCTACGACAACTGGGTGCTGCACATCAAGTTCCTGAACAGCTGGCGCCTGAACGTGGACCTGCCGGTCCTGACCCCGTGGAAGACGACGACCCCGATCAACACGCCGACGTGGGTGATCGAGCGGAACCCGTACTACTACGCGGTCGATACCGACGGAAACCAGTTGCCCTACATCGACAAGATCGTGATGTCGCTCGCCGAAAACCTGGAAATCGCGAACCTTCGCGCGATCGCTGGCGAGATCGACAACCAGTCGCGCCATATGGACATCTCGAAGATCCCGGTCTTCCTCGAGAACGCCACGCGCGGCAACTACCACATCCAGCTCGACCCGGGTTCGTACGGCAGCGACGCGACCTTCCACTTCAACCATTCGTTTGACGCGGACCCCGAAATCGTCAAGTGGTTCGGGAACGTCGACTTCCGGCGCGCGCTGTCGCTGGGTATCAATCGCGACCAGCTGAACGAGACCTTCTGGCTCGGCGTCGGCACGGTCGGCTCGCCGATCCCGGAAGACGCGTCACCCTTCTTCCCGGGTGCGGAGTGGCGGACCAAGTGGCATGTCCACGATCCGAAGCAGGCGAACGAGCTCCTCGACAAGGCAGGCCTCACGAGGAAGGACGCGGACGGCTACCGGCTGCGGACGGATGGCAAGGGGCGCCTCCGGATTGAGGTGACGGCGGTCCTCGGAAGCTTCATCGACTTCGCACGGATTGGCGAGACCGTCACCCAGCAGTGGAAGGAGATCGGCATCCAGATCGACGTCCTCTCGCAGGAGCGGAGCTTGGCCTTCAACCGCGCCCTGGCGAACGAGACGCAGATCATGGTCTGGGCGAACGACGGCACGGAAAACCTGTTCCTCTTCCCCCGGCACGCGATCCCGGTCGATCCCGCCCAGTGCTTCATGGGCATCAACATCGCCAAGTGGTACGCCAGCGGGGGCAAGCAAGGTTCCGAGCCGACCGACCCGGCGATCAAGCGCGCCTTGGAGATCTTCCGGAGCGCGGCGTCCAAGTACGCGGACGAGCGCACGACGATGGTCCAGGAGATCTGGCGCCTCCTCGTCGATAACGTGATCTCGATCGGCACCGTCGGGCTTTCGCCGGCAGTCATGGGGATCCGCGTCGTGAAGAACTCGATGGCGAACGTGCCAGCGCGCCAGATGAATGCGCAGCACTGCCGGACACCTTGCACGTCGATGCCGACGACGTTCTACTACTCGTCGTAGTCATCCTTTTCGCCCCTCCCCCGCTTGGCGGGTGAGGGGCAGGGGTTGGGGCCATCCTCCACCCCGGCATTTCCCGCCTCGCCACCCCGGCGGACACGAATGTCCGCCTGCCACATTGGCGTTGGAGAGGAATGGCCCACATCGTTGCCGGCGATGGTTTCTCGGCACTGCAAGAGCGGGGGGAGTTTGACATGGACCAGGCGAGATTCGCGGGCGGGGTCGCCAGTCGTGCAGGAGGGTTCGGACGCCGCGCGGCGCTGAAGGCAACGGCAGGTCTTGCCATCTCGGCGGCGGCACTTGCGCGCGTTCCGTTCGCGGGCGCCCAGGTTGCCGGTGACCAGGTTCCGTTGGTCATCACCGACCCGAGCAGGGTCCCGACCGCCTTCAAGGAGGCGCCCGTGCTCGCGGCCCAGGTTGCGTCCGGGAAGCTGCCTGCCGTGACCGAGCGCATCGGCCAGGAACCGCTCGTCTTGCAGCCCACCCGCGAGGTCGGGCGCTACGGCGGGACGTGGCGCGCTGGCTTCACCGGGCCGGCGGACAACCAGAACATCCAGCGAATCAGCCACGACCACCTACTCTACTGGGATGCGAGCGTGACGGAGGTCGTGCCAAACGTCGCGAAGTCTTGGGAAGTGCGCGACGACGGCAAGACCATCGCCTTCACCTTGCGCCGGGGCATGCGTTGGTCTGATGGCGCGCCGTTTACCGCCGACGACATTGTCTTCTGGTACCAGGACATGTACCTGAACGACGAGTTGAACCCGAGCAAGGCCGCCTTCCTGGCGATCAACGGCAAGCAAGGAATCGTCGAGAAGATCGACGACGTCACCGTTGCGTTCAAGTTCGAGTCGGAGTACTACGGGTTCGTCGAGGAAGTCGCGTGCCTCGGGGCGGGCGGACATTTCACCAGCGGGCTCAACGCGATGGGCCTCTACGCGCCGGCCCACTACCTCAAGCAATTCCATCCGAAGTACACGTCTGCTGACGAGGTCGACAAGAAGGCCAAGGATGCGAAGTTCGACAACTGGGTCCTCCACTTCAAGAACCGCAACAACGCCCAGCTAAACGTCGACGTTCCCGTCGTGACGGCGTGGAAGATCACCAGCCCGATCAATACGCCGGTGCTGGCGCTCGAACGCAACCCCTACTACTGGGTGGTCGATACCAGCGGCAACCAGCTTCCCTACATCGACAAGATCCAGATGACGCTGGCCGAGAACCTCGAGGTGCTCAACCTCCGGGCGATCGCC
This sequence comes from Thermoflexus hugenholtzii JAD2, assembly GCA_945865725.1. Taxonomy (GTDB): domain Bacteria; phylum Chloroflexota; class UBA11872; order UBA12225; family UBA12225; genus CAILQO01. The sequence goes on from CAMBEO010000018.1 coordinate 3,819, forward strand.
GCCGAGTACGACTTCCAGGTTCGCCACATCGACCTTGCCAAGGTGCCCGTCTTCAAGGAGAACGAGGCTCGCGGGAACTACTCGGTCCGGTTCTGGCTGTGGCAGCACGGGACGGATGCCGGGTTCTTCATCAACCAGGACTTCAATGCCGATGCCGAGGTCAGGAAGTGGCTGACAAGCAAGGACTTCCGGAACGCCCTTTCGATGGGCATGGACCGTGACCAGTTGAACGAGGCGTTCTGGCTTGGGCTAGGCGATCCGGGCAACGCCGCGCCGGGACCTGGCTCCGCCTTCTACCTTGGGCCTGACAGCCGCCGGATCAATGCGGTCCTCGACGTCGCCAAGGCCAACGCCCTCCTCGACGCCGCCGGCCTGACCAAGCGTGACGCGCAGGGGTTCCGCGAGCGCCTCGACGGCAAGGGTCGCCTCCAGATCGAGGTGACGACCGTCGGTGCCGCCTTCGTGAACTGGACGGGCATCGCGCAGATGGTCTCCGAGCAGTGGGGCAAGAACCTCGGCATCAAGGCGGTCGTCACGGAAGTCGAGCGAAGCCTGATGACTACCCGGCTGGCGAACAACGAGTTGCAAATTCGGGTGTGGTCGAACGACGGCACCGACAACCCGTTCACCTACCCGTTCCACGGGCTCGCGTATTCCGATGCGAGTGCGATGGGACCGATGTCCGGCAAGTGGTGGCAGTCCGGCGGGAAGCTCGGGACCAAGCCGGAGGGCGACCTGTTGAAGCAGCTGGAACTGCTCAACGAGGGCAAGTCAAAGCCGGCCGACCAGCGGATCGCCTATGGGAAGCAAATCCTCCAGCTTCTGGTCGACAACAACTGGGTGATCGGGACCGTCGGCGTATCGCCCGCGCTGCTTGGCGTGGCGATCATCGGCAACAACTTCGGCAACGTGCCCGACCTCGTGACGGGAAGCACTCCCGGGCAGACGCCAGGCAACGCGCGACCCGAGCAGTTCTTCCTGAAGGCCTAGCCTCGGCGGTACTTCCCTCTCCCACCGCAGCGGGGGGAGGGGGCGCCGGTGGTGCCTCCCTCTCCCGCCGCAGCGGGGGAGGGATTGAGGGAGGGGGCGTCCTGCTTCCCTCTCCCGCCGTAGCGGGGGGAGGGGGCGGCGGTGGTTCCTCCCTCTCCCGCCGCTGCGGGGGAGGGACCGCGTACGCGGATAACGATGGAGGGGGCTATGGGGGCTGGGGGTTAGGCCGCGCGACCCCGACGAGGCCGATCGCGGAGAACGATGGCCTCCCCCGCTCCTTGTACCCTCCCCGTGGTTACCGGCGGTCCCAGTCCTCCCGAGGTCTGGAAGGGGCACTCCCATGATGGCATTCCTCATACGACGGATCGTCCTCGCGCTCATCACGACGTTGGCCGTCTCGATGCTGTCCTTCCTGATCATCCAGTTGCCGCCCGGCGATTACATCACGTCGTACATCGCCGCCCAGTCAGCGTCCGGTTCCGTCGTGTCCGAGGAGGAGGCCCAAAACCTTCGCAAGCTCTACGGTCTCGACCAGCCGCATTACGTCCAGTACTTCCGGTGGCTCGGCCAGGTCGTCCAGGGCAACTTTGGCCAGTCGATGGAATGGCGTCGCCCCGTCGGCGAGGTAATCGGCGACCGCCTCGGGTTGACGATGATCGTCAGCCTGGCCGCGCTGGTGTTCACGTGGCTGCTCGCGCTCCCCATCGGGATCTACTCGGCAGTCAGGCAATACTCGATCGGCGACTACATCGTCACCTTCATCGGATTTATCGGTTTGGCCGTGCCGGGATTCATGATCGCACTCCTCATTTTATATTTCGGCTTCAAGTACTTCAACCTGAACGTGGGTGGCCTGTTCTCGCTGGAGTACGCGCAGGCACCATGGTCGCTCGGCAAGGCATGGGACCTCGCCAAGCACCTGCCGATCCCCGCGCTCATCCTGGGCCTCTCCGGCATGGCACAGGGCATACGGATCATGCGGGCGAACCTGCTCGATGAACTGCGCAAGCCCTACGTGATGACCGCCCGTGCCCGGGGTCTGCACCCGGCTTGGGTCGTCTTGAAATACCCGGTGCGCGTCGCGTTGAACCCGTTCGCGAGCACGATCGGGTACACGTTGCCGTACATCGTGTCGGGCAGCATCATCGTCAGCCTGGTGCTCAGCCTGCCGACGGTCGGGCCGGTGCTGTTGAAGGCCCTCGTCGCGCAAGACATGTTCCTGGCCGGCACGATCGTCCTCCTGCTCGGCTGCCTGACCGTCGTCGGGACCCTCCTGTCGGACATCATCCTCGTCCTCATCGACCCGCGCATCCGCCTGGAGGGCAAGTGATGGCCGTGACCGCGCCCGCCGGCGTCACCCTCGCCCCGCAAGCGAAGGGCGCCGACACGGAGGAGCGCCTGTCGGTCGCCACGCAGTGGCAGCTGATGTGGTGGCGGTTCCGGAAGCACCACCTCGCCATGGTCGGCGGCGTGGTCGTCATCGCCTTCTACCTCATCGTGATCTTCGCGGACTTCCTCGCCTACGCCGAACCGGACGCGTCGGACGCGAACCGCGGATACACGCCCCCGCAGGTGATCAACTGGACGTTGGACGGAAAGTTTGCGCCGCACGTGTACTACCTTCGCGGCGAACGTGACGCGAAGACGTTGAAGCGCGTCTACACCGAGGACACGAAAATCCGCATCCCGATCGAGTTCTTCGGTCGGGGCTACAAGTACCGGCTGCTCGGCTTGTTCGAGACCGACCGCCACCTGCTTGGCGTCGGGGAACCGATACTGGCACCGGGAGCGAGCCTTGCGCCGGTGCAGTCATCAGGTGCGACGCTGGCCGCCCAGCTCGGACTCAAGCTTCCGGTGACGACGACCGCCGCCGCGGTGGCCCCCGCAGCGCCGATCAAGATCACTCCCGAGAATTCGCTGTTCCTCATTGGCACGGACCAGCAGGGGCGCGACATGTGGAGCCGCACGATCATTGCGACCCGCATCAGCCTGACGATCGGCCTCGTCGGGGTCGCGCTCAGCCTGGTCCTCGGGGTCGTCTTCGGCAGCATCTCGGGGTTCTACGGCGGGATGATCGACACCGTCATCCAGCGCGTGATCGAGATCCTCCGGAGCATCCCCACCATCCCCCTCTGGATGGGCCTCGCGGCGTCCATCCCGCGAGAATGGTCGGTCGAGCAGGTGTACTTCGTGATCACGCTGATCATCAGCCTGATCGGTTGGACCGAGCTTGCGCGCGTCGTCCGCGGGCGCTTCCTCTCCCTGCGTGAGGAGGACTTCGTGACCGCAGCCGACTTGATCGGCTGCAGCCGCGCCCGCATCATCTTCGTGCACATGGTGCCCCTGATCCTGAGCCACATCATCGCCGCGACGTCCCTGGCGCTGCCCGCGATGATCGTCTCGGAGACGAGCCTGAGCTTCCTTGGCCTCGGGATGCGCCCGCCGGCCATCAGCTGGGGCGTCCTCCTGCAGCAGGCCCAAAACGTGCAGACAGTCGCGCTCTCCCCATGGCTGCTCTATCCCGCGGTCCCGGTCATCATCGTGATCTTGGCCTTCAACTTTCTCGGTGACGGCCTGCGAGACGCGGCCGACCCGTACGGGGTATGACGCGAATGGTCGCCGAAGACGTTGCCCGGACTGGAAGCGGCCCCGCGCCGCTGCTGACGGTACGGGACCTGTGTACCTGGTACTTCTCGAACGAGGGCGTCGTCCACGCCGTCGATGGCGTGAACTTTGACGTGCATGCGGGACGGACGCTCGGGATCGTCGGCGAGAGTGGGTGCGGGAAGTCCGTCACCGCCCGGTCGATCCTCCGGATCGTCGAGAAGCCCGGACGGATCGTTCGCGGCAGCATTCACCTCCACCCGCCAGCCGGTCAGGGCGAGCCGCGAGACCTCGTCCAATTGCGCGAGGACGGGCCGGAGATGCGCGCGATCCAGGGCGGCGACATCGCGCTCGTCTTCCAGGAGCCGATGACCAGCTTCAGCCCGGTGCATACCGTCGGCAACCAGATCATCGAGACCATCCGGCTGCACGATCGGTCAATGACCAAGGCCCTCGCCCGAGACCGGGCCATCGAGATGTTGCAGATGGTGGGCATCCCGCGGGCGGAGCGCCGGGTCGACGAGTTCGCGTACCAGCTGTCCGGGGGCCTCAGGCAGCGCGCCATGATCGCCCTCGCACTGGCGTGCAACCCCCGCCTGCTCATCGCCGACGAGCCGACGACCGCCCTCGACGTCACGACGCAGGCACAAATCCTCGAACTCCTCAAGCGGCTCCAGGCCGAACGGGGCATGGCGATCATGCTCATCACGCACAACCTCGGGGTCATCGCGGAGATGGCCGACGACGTCGCGGTGATGTACCTCGGGCGAGTCGTCGAGCACGCCCCGGTGCGGGAGCTCTTCCGGTCGCCACAGCACCCGTACACCCGTGCCCTCCTCCGGAGCATCCCGTCGCTGCACGTGCCACCGCGCCAGGCGCTCGCGACGATCGAGGGCACGGTGCCTCATCCCCTCAACCGGCCATCGGGCTGCCCGTTCCATCCCCGATGCGAGGTCGCCATCGCTGGCACGTGCGAGTCTCACGTACCTGACCTCTTGCCGATCGGGACGGGACCAGCCCCGGCGCTCGTCAGCTGCTTCCTGCACCACCCGTTCGGCGACGGCGCGCGCCAGGAGACCAACTGATGGCCGAGGATCCCGCCGCCCCGGTGCTCCTCGACGTGGCCGGTCTGAAGAAGTACTTCCCGATCCGGCAAGGCCTGTTCCGTCGGGTCGTCGGGCACGTCAAGGCGGTAGACGACGTCTCGTTCTTCGTGCGAAAACGGGAGACCCTTGCCCTCGTCGGCGAGTCGGGTTGCGGGAAGACGACGACCGCCCGCGCGATCCTCCGGGCGGCCGAACCAACCGCCGGCACGGTGAAGTTCCTCACCCGGTCCGGCTCGGTGGTGGACGTCACGTCGGAGCCACGAGCATCTCTCCGGCCGTTGCGTCGCGAGATGCAGCTGATCTTCCAGGACCCGTGGTCATCGCTCAACCCGCGCATGACGCTGCTTGACCTGATCGGGGAGCCGTTGCTCGTCCACGGGATGCGGAGCGCCTCGGAGCGGCAGGGCCAGGTCGAGGCGCTCCTGAAGCGGGTCGGGTTGCGCCCGGAGTACATGGGACGCTACCCGCATGCATTCTCCGGCGGGCAGCGCCAGCGCATCGGGATCGCGCGCGCCCTCGCGTTGCGCCCGAGCCTTCTTGTGGCGGACGAGCCGGTCAGTGCCCTCGACGTGAGCGTCCAGGCGCAGATCCTGAACCTCCTCCTGGAGCTGCAGTTGGAGTTTGGCCTGACGTACCTCTTCGTCTCCCACGACCTCGCGGTCGTGAAACACCTGTCCGACCGGGTCGCGGTCATGTACGCGGGGCGCATCGTCGAGATCGGGCAGGCGGATCGCGTGTTTTCGGCGCCGCGCCATCCGTACACGGAGGCGCTCCTATCGGCCGTCCCGGAACCGAACCCGGAGTGGAAGACGCGTCGGATCGTGCTGGAAGGTGACGTGCCGGATCCCGCACATCTCCCGACCGGGTGCGCGTTCCACCCGCGATGCCGGTACGCCATCGACCGTTGCCGGACAGAGGAGGTGCCCCTCGCCGCGGACGCGTCGGGTCATCTGGCGCGCTGCATCCGGGCGGACGAGTTGACGTTGGCCGGGGTGGCAACTCCCGTGGTCTGACCGGCGACGACGTGTGACCCCGGGGGCCGTCGCGTTGGTCTCGCGGGTGAAAGACCCTGCCCGCCGGGGTGGGGGTGGGGCTTGGTCCGCGGGCATCCCTGCCCGCCCCGGTGGGGGGCTTGGTCTCGCGGGTGAAAAACCCTGCCCGCCCCGGGGGCCGTCCCGTTGGTCTCGCGGGTGAAAGACCCTGCCCGCCGGGGCTGGGTGGGGCGGTGCTTCCCTCTCCCGCCGCCGCAGCGTGGGGGGTGCCTGTTGCGGCAGATGGAAGGGGGCATCTTTCTCCCCTTCTCCTCCCGGGAGAGGGAGAAGGATGCCCGCCATTTCGTCACGCGGCGCGCAGTCGAGGGACTAGGTGCGCAGGCAGGTTCGGTTCGATGCAGGCGCGAATCGCGGACAGTTGGGCGCCCGACGCAGGCAGGAGCGGCGGTGCGGGACGGCCGTTCCCGAGGCCGAGCAACACGCACGCACCCTTCAATGATGGGAGCCAGTGGCCGCCAAGTCCGTGCAGCCCGGCCAGTGCGGTCACCTGCGCTTGGAGTTCCCGCGCGCGCGCGACATCGCCGAGGCGGGCCGCCGCGAACAGGTCCCGGAACAGGGAGGGAGCGAAGTTGCCCATGCCGGGCACGGCGCCGTCCCCGCCAAGCACCGCGGAAGCGGCCATAGCGAACTCCGCGCCTTGCAACACCCGGAACTGCGGTACCTGGCGCTTGATCGCGATCAGCCCTTGGAAATGGTCGAGATGACCTGACGAGTCCTTGATCCCAAGGATTCGGGGCTCGCGCGAAAGGGCTTCCACGGTCGCGATCGACAGCATGTGGTGTGTCGACTGCGGGATGTTGTAGAGCAGGATCGGGAGCGGCGTCGCACCGAGGATCGCCTCGACATGACGCAGGTGGGCATCCCCGTCCACATGGTTGTAGTAAGGGGAACCGGCAACGAGGCCGTCCGCACCCGCATCCGCGGCGCGCTTCGCCGCCTCGACTGCAGGTCCCGTCGCCGGCAACATCACGCCAGCGATCACCGGTGCTCGCCCAGCCGCGCTGGTGACCGCATGGCGAATCACGTCGGCGCGTTGCTCCGACGTCAGCCACGCGCCCTCACCACACCCTCCGAGGACGAACAGGCCCGTACCTCCGTCGGCGATCACGTGATCGCAGACCGACCCCTGGGCCTCGCCATCGATCACGCCTGCCTCGTTGATCACCGAGATGACCGGTGGCACGACGCCCGTCAATGCCTTGTCCCATGACCACCGCCGTCCTGCGCTTGCCATCTCCCACTCCTCTGGGGCCGACGCCCCGCAAACCACGGGATCGTACTCGCCGGGTGGACTCGGCCGCGCCGTCGCCGGACGCCGTCACCGATGCCTTGGTCCTGCATCAGGAGTGCCTTCGGTTGCGTGCTACGCTTCACCCGCTTGCGCCTCCGGCGCACGTGCGCGGCCTTCCACGCGCATCATTCCGCATCGTTCGGGCCTCGCCGGTGGCACGCGCGGGCCCCCCTCCCTCGAAGGGCGGCACATCGCGCCGCGACCACGTATGACCATCCCCATGGCCGAACCGGTGCCGGACGTCGCTTCGCTAGCATTCGCCGAGCCGGCCTCGCGAGCACGATGGCTGAACTCGCGCCTACCTGCCGGATCGCTATACAGCGACGCCAAGCGCGCGGTCCATCCCGACTCGCGCGCCTCCTGGCGCTTGTCGCCGGACGCCTTCTGGCTCCCGCCGGAGGTTGGCGCCTTCCTCGAGCAGCTTGGCGAAGACATTCTCAGCCTGTATCGGGCCACGAATGCGCTCTATCTGGCTTCCGCGCGGGGCACCCAGCCACGCTGGGTTTCCGAGTACTACGACTTGGGCAGGCCCGAATCGCTTGTTGATTACGGTCGCCTGAATCGCACCCGGCGCGCACTGCCAGGCGTGCTCAGGCCGGACCTCTTCCTGACGGATGACGGGTTCGTTGCCACCGAACTTGACTCGGTGCCGGGCGGGATCGGGTTCGGCGCGAGCATGGGGCGGTTGTACGCCGAGATGGGGATCAATCCGGTCGGCGGGCCTGACGGCATGGTCGACGGATTCCTGGCGATGGTGGCGAGTGCCGCCGGGCGTGATGACCCGACGGTAGCGATCGTGGTTTCCGAGGAGTCGGGCGACTACTGGGACGAGATGGCGTGGCTTGCCGGCGCGTGTCGCGCGCGGGGCGCGTCCGTCCACGCGGTGCGTCCAGACGCGATCACGTTTACCGAGGAAGCCATCCTGGTACCGGTAGGCGGATCTCCCGGCCCGCGAGATGAGACGTCGGTCGATCCGGCTGCAACGCGCGTCACTGCGCACGTGATCTATCGCTTCTTCGAGTTGTACGACATCAAGAACGTGCCCAAGTGGGAACTGATGTTGTACGCCGCGAAGAAGCAGAAGGTGGTCATCACACCACCGATCAAATCGTACCTTGAAGAAAAACTGACATTCGCCCTCGTGCACCACCCGGCGCTTGAGCGATTTTGGACGGGCGAACTCACGGCGGCCCGCTTTGACCGGATTCGGCAGGTGATCCCGCAGACGTGGATCCTCGATCCCCGTCCCGTGCCGCCGCACGCCACCGTCCCCGGGCTGTCAGTTGGCGGGATGCCCCTCCAGTCTTGGCACCAGCTGAAGTCGTTGGGCCAGAAGGATCGCCGTCTCGTCGTTAAGCCGAGCGGGTTCGACGCACTCGCGTGGGGAAGCCGTGGCGTCAGGATCGGGCACGACCTGCCAGAGGCGGAGTGGAGCGGGGCGATCGATGCGGCGCTGGCCGCGTTCCCGTCCACGCGCCACGTCCTCCAGCGATTTCACGCGGCCAAGCGAGCGACTGTCCCGTGGTACGACTTTGACCGTCGCGAAGTGGCGCAAATGGTCGGACGGGCCCGACTCACGCCGTATTACTTCGTGGTCGGTGACGGAGTTCGACTTGGCGGCGCGATCGCGACGGTCGTCCCAATCGACAAGAAGCTGATCCACGGGATGGTCGACGCCGTGATGGTCCCGTGCGCCATTCGCGCTACCTGACCGACCTGCCCATTGCTCATTCCCGCCAACCAAGGACTCGTTACTTATGGAAGCGTGGCAGCAACTCCTGAGAAACGGCATCAACAATGCCGACCAGTTGTTCGAACGCTTCGGCGTTGATCGCGACGTTGCTGACCGTATCAGCAAAGACTTCCGCATCCGGATCAATGCGTATTATTTGGGGTTGATCGAGGAACCGGGGGACCCCATCTGGCGTCAGGTCGTCCCCGACCCGGCCGAACTCGAGGATGAGGACGGTCCTGACGACCCGCTCAACGAGGAAGCCGATAGTCCCGTACCGAACCTCACACATCGGTATCCCGACCGCGTGCTCTTCCTCGTGAACCACCAGTGCCCGATCTATTGTAGATTTTGCACGCGCAAACGCAAGGTGAGCGAGCCGGGGTGGTGGAACCGCGAGACGCTCAAGTTGGGCATCGACTACATCCGGTCCAACACCCAGGTACGGGACGTCATCGTGTCCGGCGGCGACCCGATGATGCTCCCCGACCACACGTTGGATTGGCTCCTCGGAGAGTTGCGCTCGATCCCGCATTTGGAAATCATCCGGATTGGCAGTCGCGTGCCGTGCGCGTTGCCCCAACGCATCACTCCCGAGCTCGTCGCGATTCTGCGCAAATACCATCCGCTGTACGTCAACACGCACTTCAATCATCCGCGTGAAGTGAACGAGGTCACCAAGAAACATGTCGGCATGCTTGTCGACGCCGGCATCCCGGTAGGTTGCCAGACCGTCCTTCTCAAGGGTGTCAATGACGATCCCGAGGTCATGAAGGACCTCATGAGAAAACTTCTCACAATTCGCGTCAGGCCGTACTATATTTATCAAGCAGACCTGACGAAGGGCACGAACTACTTCCGCACCCGCGTGGAGAAGGGCCTCGAGATCATCAGCGCGCTGCGCGGGCATACCTCCGGCTTGGCCGTGCCTCACTACGTGATCGACGCACCGGGCGGCGGTGGCAAGATCCCGCTGCTCCCGGAGTACGTCACCGAAGTGAACGATTCCGAGGTCGTGATGCGCAACTACGCGGGCAAGACCTTCCGGTACCCGCAAGTCTCCACGTCAGACGTCCAAGGCGTGACCGTCGGAACAGACGGTTCCGTTGGCACGGATGCTTCCCCAGCCAAGGTTCGCGTCTCCCGGCGCATCTCGGAACCGATGTCCCTGATCGACTAGGAGACTGCGGAGGTCCGGGTCCGTCGGCACGCCTGACAGCGCGCTATGGCGACGACTGCGGGCACTCGCAGGCTTGCCTTGGCATGCCGCGACTGTCGGAGACCGCTCCAGATTGGCGCTGCCGCGACTATCGCACGGCGGCCGCGAGGCGCCGTGAAACGGGGAAGATGCGGCCGCCTGCCATTGCGGCCTGGGCGGCGGGTCCGTAGCCTTCCAGTTGCGATGCGCGTGATTCGTGTTCGGGCCATTCGGCGTCAACCATCCCCCCGAACACGCATCGTGCAAGGCGGTTCGCAGGATGAGCCGGACCCGGGACACGGGGACCGCCGGTGAGCCGACCGGTCATGCCAGTCGGTGTCGCGGACGCAACCAAGTCAATGGCGCTGCCTGAAGCGGTCGAGCTGGACCAGTTTCGCAACTCCGCGACTGGCGCGCCGTTTGAGGGCAAGAAGGAGTTCTTGGGCATGGTGGGCACGATCGACGCGGTAGTCGTTGCCGGGGCACCTAACGTCCCCGACGCCGCCCTCATCGCACGCGCCCAAGCGGGCGATCACGTCGCGTTTGAACACCTGTTCAACCAGTACCAGTCCCAGATTTACAACTACATCTACCGGCTCATGGGCAGTGCCGAGGATGCGAACGACCTGACCCAGGACACGTTCCTGAAGGCGTACCTCGCCCTCTCCCGAACCTCGCAGGACCTGCGGGTAGGGGCATGGCTCTACCGCATCGCCACCAACGTGTGTTTGGACCAGTTGCGCCACCGCAGGCTGATCAGGTGGCAGGCTTGGGAAACGTTCGTTGCCGTCTTCCACCCGACCCAAGTTGCCAAGGACAGCCCCGAGCGGGACTGCATCGCGCGCGAAAATGCTGAGGAAGTTCAGCTCATCCTCGCGCGCATGCACCCCAAGTACCGCATGTGCCTGATCCTGCGCGAGTACCATGACCTCTCTTACGACGAAATCGCCGACGTGTTGAACACGACCCGAGCCGCCGTCAAGTCACTCCTCTTCCGTGCCCGCGAGGAGTTCCGGCAGGTTTACGCGAAAGTCGAACGTCAGCCGGCCAGGGCCGAGCAGTAGCACCACGCCTCCCGCCATTCCGGATCTGCCGGATGGCGAGCCGGGCCAGCGAAACGGGGCAATGCTTTCCGCCATGGACAATTGCCGGACGGATCGACGTGCCTAGCCGAATGCCGTGGAGCCGCGGCCATCCGCCGGGGGAGCTGCTCTCGAGCCACGTCGACGGTGAAGTCGATCCGGCGGCGCGCCAGGCGCTTGACACGCACCTTGCAGAGTGCACCGAGTGTCGTGACCGCGTCGCGTCGTTTGGAACGCTACGGCTTGCGCTTCAAACTGCGCCGAAACGGCGTACCCCCACCTCGCTGAATCGTGACGTCTGGAGCCGCATCTCGGCACACGAGGATCGCGCGCAGCGCAATCCCTGGACCGCATTCGGCGGAAGCCTTGCCGGCTTGGCGTCAAATGCGATCGCGATCGCGGCCATCGCGGTCCTGGCCGCGCTCATCGCGCCCGGCGCAACGGCCCTGTGGACGCAGCTTGTCGAGCCTTCTGGCGGCTCGGACGTCCCCCAGACCGCGGCGCAACCTCCCGTGATGACCGTCCCCGCATCGCTGCCGACGGCGACGGAGGCGCCTACCGCCACGGCAATGCCCCTCGTATCGACACCTGTTCCCCTCGAGGTTGCGCCAAGCCCTCCGGTCATCGTGTCCGTCCCGCCTACCGTGGTCCCCGCCGCGCCTGGCGAAATCCGGCCGGCCATGCCCGCCACGCGCCCCGCGGCGACCTTTGCGCCATCTCCAGAGCCGGGTCGGACGCCGGCCCCGATGATCGTGGTGGCGACGACTGCGCCGGTCCGTGCAACCGCGACCGCCGGTTCGCCGGCCCTCCTCACCGTCTCCGGCACCGTGAGCTTCGTGGACCGCAAGGCGAGAACGATCGCAGTCTCGATGGGCACGGCGGAGGGGGAGCGGTCATGGACCGTCCGGCTATCCGACGGCACGCAGTTTTCGCGCGCTGACGGGCGTCGCACGACCTTCGAGGATGTCGGTATCGCGGACCAGGTTCAGGTAGGGGGATTCGAGCCCGCCGGGCAGGCGGGTTCGCTAATGGCCGCGTCCCTGCGCATCACCGTGAGCGGTGTTGCGTCGGCGAGCCAGGCGCGCGCACCGCGGATCCTTTTCGTCGTCGATGGCGCCGAGCTGATCCGCGCGGGCCAATATGGCCAGACGGGCGACTGGGCCAGACGGCTCGCGTCCACTGGTTTCGAGGTAACGACCGCCGACCCGGCCCGCGTCACCTGGTCCGCGTCCACGCTGCGAGGCTTCGACCTCGTGGCGATCGGATCGCCAGCAACCCTGAACGATGCCGCGATATCGGCGATCAAGTTGAGCCGCCTGCCGGTCCTCGATGGCGAGCCGCGCCTGGTGCAACCTCTCGGTCTCGGAGTAAACGTCGATCCCGCTAATCCCACGCGACAGGCTCCGGCGGGGAAGACGATCGACGTGGTGGCCTCGGGTTCCCTAGTCACCAAAGGACTGTCCACGGGTGAGACGATCATCTCCCGGGACATGGTCTATCGGATCCCGATCATCTCGAACGGCGTCGTCCTGGGGACGGTCAGCGATGCGGGGCAGCGTCGCGCGGTTTGGGCGCAGACCGGCACGGCGATCTATCTCGGGGCATGGAATAGCGGGGCCGGGGCGAACCACACCGACGCGTACTGGGCCATGTTTGACCGAAGCGTCATCGCCCTCCTCGGGCGCGACCCATCAACGAGCGCCGTCTCGTCGCAACCGACCGCCACGCGCGCGGCACGTTGATCGGTTCCAAGTTCGTCGGCCCCGAACGCCGCCGGGCATTTGGCCGCTACCGGCGCAGGATCAGCGCGACGTCGGCATGACCGGCGTCACCCGCGAGGGTCGCGGCGTCCTTGCCGTCGAGGGTGAGCAAAGATCGATCCGCACCGCGCACCAGGAGCGCCTCGACCTGCCGGGTCGACCCGTGACCCGCTGCCCCATGCAATGGCGTGTACCCGCCGTGTTGCACCGCGTTCACGTCGGCACCCGCCTCGATCAGCAGGAGCACCACGTCGTCGTCACCGCCAGCGATGGCCGCATGCAGTGGCTGGTTGCGCAGGCCATTCGTCGACCACGCGTCGATCGCGGCGGCGCCTTCCAGAAGCAGCCGACACGCATCGAGGTGCCCGAAGTGCGCCGCCAGGTGGAGTGCGGTCCATCCGTCAGGGCTATGAATCCCGACAGACCTGGGGTCGGCGGCGACGATCAACGCGAGTTGCCCAGTGTCGCCCATCGCCGCCAGCGCGAAGGCATCCGGCGTGACGCCGTGCTCTCGCAGCATGTCGATGAAGTCCTTCCGCCCGAAATAGACCGCGCTCAAGAGCAAGCTTGTCCCCGCGTCGTCTCTCGCGTTGACCGCCTCTGGGCTCGCCGCGATGATCACCTTCGCCGCGGCGAGGTCCGCCGCGCGCAGGGCCTCGAACATCCGGTCCCTGATGCTGGTCATCATTCGGTCCTCAAGCGTGCCGACGGCGACGCGCCGTGACCCTCGTCGTCGGTGTTCAGGCGATGCCTTGGCCCTTCCCGCCAAGAGCCAGGGCGCCTTTCACGATACGCGGGTTCTCCTGCCTGCGGTCAGGATTGACGCCGCACGGCCGTACCATCCCTCGCACCGCCAAGCATCGTCCGGCGACAGCACCTGAGCAACGGCGCCTGGCCTTGGTGCCGTTGATCGAAGCAACACCGTAGAGGAGGAGACGCATGACCACATCCACAGGGCAACTACACAAGGTGCTCGTGACTGGCTCGACCGGGGCCATTGGAGAACCGCTGGCCACCCACCTCGCTTCCCGGGGCCACCATGTTCGAGGGTTCGCCCGCCGCCCGTCGCCGGGCCTCGCCGACCACGTCATCGGCGACCTGAGCGATCGCGAGGCCGTCTTCCGCGCCGTCGCGGGCATGGACACCGTCGTCCACTTGGGCGCATACCCGAACCCGGCTGACTTCATGGACGTGCTCCTTGGTCCGAACGTCGTGGGCTTGTACTACATCCTCGAGGCGGCGGTCGCTCACGGTGTGCGGCGCGTCGTCCTTGCAAGCACGGTGCAAGTCATCACTGGCCACGACTTGCGCGATCGTCCCGTCCACGTCGATGACGGACCGGCGCCGGTCAATCACTATGCATTGACGAAGGCCTGGGCCGAGACAGCGGGGGCGATGTACGCGCGCGTGCACGGCCTTTCGGTCATCAGCGCGCGCATCGGTTGGTTTCCGCGGAATACCGGCGAGTGCCAGCGCCTCGCGGCGAGCTCGTTCGGTCCCGACCTGTTCTTCAGCCACCAGGACGCCAACCGCTTCTTTGAGCGATGCGTCGAGGCCGAGGCGCCCGCACCGGGCAGTTCCGTAATCCTGCACGCGCAAAGCCGTCCGGTTAGCGTGGCACGGATGGACGTCGCGCAGGCACGCGAGGTCATCGGCTTCGAGCCTCAAGACACGTGGCCCGAAGGATTGCCCTTCCCGAGCGCGTAGCCTCACCCCCTTCCCCTCTCCTTCCGGGAGGGGGGAAGGGGGACGCCCCCTCCCTCAATCCCTCCCCCGCTGCGACGGGAGAGGGAAGGGAGACGCCCCCCTCGTCAGGAACCCGGGTCGCGCACCCCAATCGTCAGCAGGATGTTCGCGTACACGCGTTGTTCGCCCGTGGCGATCGCCAGGGCGACGTCGTGAGTCCGAGCGGCGTCATAGAACTCCCACCGATTGCGAACTGTCAGCGACATCGGGCCGGCCTCCACCGGCATCGCGGTCGTTGATGAGGCGAGAATGCGGCGGAAGTCGGCGAAGATGCCTGGTTCGCTCCCGTCGTCAGGGGTCATGACCTCCGCCGCCTCGATCGGAGTACAGGCCACGATCGCCTCGAGGACGTCGGGAACGCTCACCTTGCCTGGGGCAAGGTTCAGGTAGACGCGTGTCGCGGTCTCGGGCGATCGCGTCGCCAGCGGGTAGTTCCCGTCGGCGATCAGGATCTTTGCACCATGTCCGGCAGAACCGAGACCGCGCAGGATGTCCGGGTGAAGGATTGCGCCGAGGAGCATGTCTGTCCTCCCTTCAAATGCCCGAGGGTGGCGGATTGGCTTGGATAGCGACCTACATGTCGGGCAGGTCGATCGTCACTTCGCGTCCAGCCGCCGCCGACCGGAGAATGCCGTCGATGATGGCCTGGTTACGGACGATCTGACCGCCCGGGATCGGCGCGGGACGCCCCTCGCGAATGGCTCCGACGAAATCCTTGACCTTCTCGTTAAAGATATTCAACGAGTGTTTCTTGACGGGCACGTGTGTCTCCACGTGCATGCCATTGAGGTCGTGGTACATCGTGACCGACCCCACGCCTCCATCCCATACCCCGCTCCACGGTCCGGACCCGGCTGGCGTGACCTTCAGGCCAGCATCGGTACCGAGGAATGTCGTCGCCCCGAGCGTGTCCATGTGCATCGCCCAGCTGATCTTGAAGTTGAGCGTGATGCCCCCTTCAAGTCGGACGAGCGCCGAACCAAAGTCCTCCACTTGGAACTTGTCGGCCTCCCGGTGGTATGCCGGGTTCGTCCCGAAGTGGTTTGACGACGTCGCGGATACGGTCAGGGGCTTCGGGTAACCCAAGGGGTTGAGGGCCATGTCGATCGAGTAGCACCCGATGTCGGCCAAGGCGCCGGCCCCGGCAAGGTCGGTGCGGATGAACGTCCCGCCGGGCATGCCACGTCGGCGCCCGCCGCCGGTTTCGACGTAATACACCTTGCCGAGGGCACCCGACTGGATCAGCTCCTTGAGCATCACCATGTTCGGGTCGTAGCGCGGCTGGAAGCCGATCGTCAGGATCTTCCCCGTCCGACGCGCCGCCAGCTCCATCTCGACGGCCTGTTCGAGGGTCACGGCCATCGGCTTCTCCGACAGGACGTGGACGCCGGCGTTCAGGGCGTCAATGCTGGTCCGGTGGTGCGCGACGTTCGGCGTGCAAACTGAAACGCCGTCCAGAGGCACCTCTGCCAGCGCAACGGCGTGGTCCGTGAATGCCCGTGCGCCAGTGAGTTCGAGCGCGTCGATGAAGGCTCCAGCCTTCCCCTCCACCACGTCGGACACCGCGACGATCTCGACGCCGTCAATGTCCTTGTACGCCAAGGCGTGCGCTCTCGCGATGCCCCCGCTCCCGATGATGCCGACGCGCGTGATGCCGCTTGCTCGTCCCATCTGTCGCTCTCCCTCATCAAGCCGATCGCGGATTGTACGTGGGCATGCTTCTCGCCACTCCCGCACTACTCGGAGCGCGCGCACCCGTCACCCCACCTCCGCCATACCGGGAGCCGGGAATGTAGTCCCCGACACCGCTGGGCGGGGAAGGGCAGGGGGTGTCCCCGCTAGGATCGCCAGCCCGTCGAGAATCCCACCCGGGGACCGGGCGAGATGGGCGCGGGTCCATTCCGCGTGAGCGACGGGTCAATCAGGCGGCGGCAACCAGTTCTTCCGGTTCAACGCCTCGTCACCAATCAGGCCGAGCGCAACCAGCCTCCCGTTGCTGGCCTCCGCGCGGTACTCCAACCGGGCGCGCTGGAACCACTGGACCACGACGCCGTTCTCGTCCATCTCCTCGCTCGTCGGGTACCCGAAGATGTCGAGGCCCCCATTCTCGTGCCAGAAGCGATGGAACGCGTTGTGGAGCCCGTGGACAGTCTCCGGGAAGTACTGGTGGCCGGGCGTGCTGTCGAATACGGGCGACTTGGCGGACGGGCGCCGGCCCTCGAGTGCGAGGTCACCGAGCAACGCCGGTTGCACCTCGTACGCGGAACCTGCCTTGTCGGTGAAGAACTCGAGGCGTGCCCGCTGGAAGTACTGGACAGTCCTGCCCTCTTCCAGCATCTCCTCGGTGCGCGGGAGGCCGAAGATGTCGAGACCACCGTTGTCGATGAAGTAGCGCAAGAACGCGCCACCCACGTTGTGCCCGGTCTCGGGGAAATGCTGGTTGGTCAAACCCTCGGGCCGGGGCGGGACGGGTGAGGTCAGGTCGAATCGGGTGGGCAACGGCACCGGGGTCGGTACCGGCGTCGGCGTGGCGACCATGACCGGTGCACCAGGCGCAGCGGCGGGTGCCGGTGCCAGGAGGTTGATCCCCGGCAAGGCCAGGATGCCGGTGCCTGAACCGGGGACCGATGCCGTGCCAGTTCCCCCGATTCTCGGCATGAGGCGCGTCGGCACGAAGGTTGCCCCGGCCTGCGTCTGGCGCACGGCCTCTGGCGATGTCCACCGGATGCTGAAGTTGGTGGACAGCAGCGGCTTCACCCCTGGCGGACGCAACCGGTTGAAGCGCGCCTGCAGGGTCTCCGGCGCGAGCGTGCGGCTGCCAGCCGACCCGACGAGTCGAATCGCAGTCAAGCGACCCGATGCCGTTCGCGCCGACAAGTCGATCGTCCGCAGCGTCCCGACATCCATGGTGGCGTCGACCCGTAGCGTCGCCTCGAACTGGGCGACGGTGAGCGAACCGGTCGTCCACGTCGAGCCGGGGGCATCCCTGTCATACGGCGCGCCGGACGGGTCAATGTCCCGGATCCCGCGGAGGTATGGCAGGGGCGACCCACCCCAAACGTTTTCGTTGTTCTCTGTCCACCCGTTGCAACTTGCGAAGTAGTACGCCTGCGCGACTTGCGAGCCGGACATGATCAGCATCCCGGACGTCGCGTCGATGGCGCGGTTCGCGTTCGGGTGTTCCGCCCACGACCCCCGGTACACCTGGTCCCAGGTCGAGTCGTCAACATCCCAGGCCTGGCGGGCGCGGGTCTGTGCCCGGAACACGGCATACGTGCGAGCGGCGAGGGACTGCGCTTGAAGGGCCGCATCCGGCCATGACGCCGGCGCCTCGGCCGGGACGACGCCACGCACGTAGTCCTCGATCCCGAGGCGATTGACCGTATCGATCCCCTGCACGGTCGGGTACAGCAGGATCTCGCCGCGGTACGTGTCGTAGTACGTCTTCGGGCGCCCGGGCACGTCGCCGCTGGGCCGGTAGTCAAGCACGATCCGGGTGTCTGGCGAGGCCGGGCGGATCACGAGCGGCCCGGCTAGGGGGCCCCATCCGAGGACTGTCCCGTCTCGCGCCTTGACTTGCCATCGACGCCCGCCTGGGTTGGTTATCTCAAGCCTGCCGTCAACCGGCACCGGAATGGGCGCCACCCCGGATGCCACGACCTGCCAAGGTCCCCCGATCGCGCTCACGAGCTCCGTCTCGTCACTCGCAACATCGAGGTCCGAGTGCACTAGGACACGGATCGTGGTCTCAGGTGCGAGCACCTTCTGGATCGACGTGCCGGGATAGTAGGCCGCGATGATCTGGCCCGCATTCTGTCCGGAGGCGGCCCGCCCACGCGCGCCCCACTGGCATAGCCCGACGCCATGGCCGAACGCGCTGCCGTCGAACGCGATCCCGGCGCCCGGGTCCGCGACCGAAATCACATGGGGGGGATTGGTCGCCCCCGAAATCTCGGCCATCACCGGGGCCGTCATGGACAGAGATATCGCGACCGCAGTGAACGCATGCGCGAGGCCGCGCCAGGCGGGAGCCAGGGTCGCGGGTCCGAGCTGCCGGATTCGGTGTCGCATCACGGGTCAAACGGTCTCGTCACGACGGTGACGCGCGCGCGCACCTTGCTGAAACCCCCTTGCATCGTATGGCCCCGGCCGTCCTTCCCTCTCCCGCCGACAAGCAGTGGGCACTAGACTGGCGGCAAGGATGGGTGCTGGGGGGCGTCTCCCTTCCCTCTCCCGCCGCAGCGTTGGGGGTGCTTGTTGCGGCAGATGGAGGGGGCGTCCCGCCTCCCTCTCCCGCCACCACCGCCCCCCGCCCTCGCCCAATCGTGGAGAGTATAGGAACCGCACATGATACGCATGAAGGCCGCGATTGTCGCACAGGTCCGTCAGCCCATCGTCGTCGACGAGGTCGAGCTGGACGATCCGCACGAGGGCGAGGTCCAAGTTCGCCTGGTCGCCAGCGGCGTATGCCACAGCTGCCTCCACGCCGCCGATGGCAGCTGGGCCGACATCCCGACCCCCATCGTCCTCGGCGACGAGGGTGCCGGCATCGTCGCCAAGGTTGGGCGCGGCGTAACCGACATCAAGGAGGGCGACCACGCCATCCTCTCCTGGGCGCCCTCGTGCGGGCTCTGCCACTACTGCGTGACCGGTCGGCCGGTCCACTGCGAACGGCGTTCGACCCAACCCGCGCGACTGCCGGACGGGGGAACGCGCATGCGGTGGCGGGGCGAGACGCTGTATCGCTTCGGCACCGTTGCAAGCCACAGCGAGTACACCACGGTCCCGTCGTCAAGCGCGATCAAAATCCGGGACGACGTGCCGTTGACGACCGTGGCATTGATCGGCTGTTCGGTGATGACTGGTGTCGGCGCGGTCCTGAACACGGCACAGGTGCCCGCTGGTGCGACCGTCGCGATCTGGGGCGCCGGCGGGATTGGCCTGAACGTCGTGCAAGGCGCGGCGCTGGCCGCCGCCGGGGAGATCATCGTCGTCGACGTGCTCGACAACAAGCTCGAGTTCGCGCGAAAGTTTGGCGCGACGCGGACGATCAACGCTCGCGAGCTCGATCCCGTATCCGAGATCCGCGCCCTCACCCGCCGTGGCGTCGAGTACGCATTCGTCGCGACCGGCAACGTGAACGCGATCGAGCAGGCGTGGCAATCCCTCGCCAATGCCGGGACGTGCGTCGTCATTGGCATGCCCGGGACGGGCGAGATGGTCCAAATCCCCGGCCGGGGAATCGCTGGCAGCGAACGGGTGATGCGGGGCAGCTTCTACGGGTCGGCGCGGACCCGCGTCGACTTCCCGCGCATGGTGGAGCTGTACCGGTCCGGCAAACTCGACATTGACGGCCTCATCAACCGGAAGTTCACGTTGGACCAGGCGGACGAGGCGTACCGGGCCCTGGCCGCTGGCGAACTTGCTCGCGGCGTGATCGTCAACGACGTGTGACGCCGGGGGCCGTCCCGTTGGTCTCGCGGGTGAAAGACCCTGCCCGCCGGGGCTGGGTGGGGTGGTTCCTCCCTCTCACGCCGCAGCGGGGGAAGGGGGCGGAGGTGGTTCCTCCCTCTCCCGTCGCAGCGGGGGAGGGATTGAGGGTGGGGGCCGTCCCATTGGTCCGCGGGCATCCCTGCCCGCCGGGGCTGGGTGGCGTCCTGCGCCGCAGCGCGGGGCGCTTGCGGCAGATGGTGGGGGCGTCCTGCTTCCGTCCCCCGCGCGTTCGATGAACGTGCCCGATCCAGCCGCGCCAAGAACCCGTCGCACGTCCGCCAGGCCTCGCCGCAACGACCCTGCTCGCGCCGGCGTGGCCGTCGGGTTCTTGCTGTCGCTGGCGGTGGCGTTCGCGGTGGGGGTGCCCTCAACTGTCGGCGCGACGCCTCTTCCGACGCCGGCCAGCGGCGCGCCGGGCACGACCCTTGCGCCCCGTTCCCCCGAGGTCCGGGCCGACGCCGCCTACGTCATGAATCGCGACACCGGCGAGGCCATTTTCGCCCGGTACCCGAACACCCGGCGGTCGGTCGCCTCGACGACGAAGCTCATGACCGGCCTCCTCGCCGCCGAGAGCGGGCGGCTCGGCGAGACCTTCACCGTGAGCGCCAACGCCGTCGCCGTCGGCGAGACATCCATGCTGGCGGCCACCGGCGAGCGGCTCACCCTGCGAGAACTCGCCCACGGCCTGATGCTGCCGTCCGGCAACGACGCCGCGGTCGCCATCGCGGAAGCCCTCGACGGGAGCGTCGCCGCGTTCTCCGGGCGGATGAACCGTCGCGCGCACCAGCTCGGCATGTGGGACTCGCAGTTCGCGAACCCCCACGGCCTCGACCACGACCGCTTCTACCGGCCGGACCACTTCAGCACCGCGCGGGACATGGCGGTCCTCGGGTCCGCTGTCGGGGACAACGCCGATATCCGCCAGATCGCCGGGACCACCTCGTTCGAGATTCCGGCGCGTGACGGGCGCCCCGCGCGAACCTTCCGGAACACGCTAGGCGCCCTGTGGTGGTATCCCGGCCTGGTCGCGGGCAAGACGGGTTGGACCGAACTCGCCGGGCAGTGTCGGGTCGTGATCGCCGAGCGCGGGGGGATGCGCCTGGCGGTGTCGCTCCTCGGGTCGCCAGACGACGTGCGCGAGCTGCGGGACCTGCTTGACTACGGCTTCGCGTCGCTCCAGGCCAGCCAGCGGGCAAGCGGCTCCCCCGGTGGAGTAGCGGTCGTCCCCCGTGGCCCGGACGACTTCCCGGCGCCGTCTTCAGACCTGCTCGCCGCGTGGGAACGGTTCTGGGCCGCGTTCGTGACGAAGGATGGCATGGTCCAGGTCAGCCCCGGACGCGCCGAGGCGACGGCATCGCTCCAGGGCGACGCGATGCTTCACGCGGCGTGGTTCCGCGACCGCGAGGCGTTCGATCGCCTCTGGGACTGGACGCGGACCCGACTGGAGCGATCCCAGCCGGGTGGCGGCAGCCGTCCCCATGACGCGCTGTTCGCGTCTCGATGGGCTGGTGGCGTCGTGGCCGACTGGACGAACGATGCCGGCGCGGACCAGCGCATCGCCGCCGCCCTGATGATCGCCTCCCGGACATGGCGGGACCCCACGTACGCCGCGGCGGCGTCCGACACCCTCGCCTCCGTCCTCGAGAAGTCGGCGATCTCCTCGAACCGCCTCGGGATCGCGTTCGAACCGGGACTCGCCTCAGGCCGGGCGACCGTGGTCGTGTCGGCGCGATCGATCGTGCCCGCCCACATGCGCTCGTTCGCCGAGGGTGCGCGCCAGGGCGTCTGGCACTGGTTGATCGACGGGTCCGAAGCAATCCTCCGCGCGGTCGCCGGGCCGGCATCGCCGGTTCGCCGCCCTGGCGTGCCGGCGGGCACCTGGCCCTCGACATTCGTCGTGGCACGTCAGGGCCTGGCGCTCTCACGTGGCGACGAAACCTTTGCCCCAGCGTCCGCCGACCTGGTCGCGCAAGTCGCGATCGACGCGAGGTGGCGAGCCGGTGCGGGTACTGCCTCGACCGCTGGCGGCAACCACGCGACGCGGCTAGCGACGGCGGTCGCGTCCGGCATCGCGAGCGCGCCCGAGCTGGATGCGCTCCCGTTGCGGATCCGCGCCCCCCTTGGGTGCGTGTCGCTGGTGGACCCCCGGGCGACGCTGCGGTTTGCTCCAGCGGTCGCCGAGGCGGTGCGGGCGGGCGACGCGGCGACTGTCCTCGCGGGCCTGACCGGTCGGTGGTGCCTGGAAGGCGGACCTCCCGACTGGTGGCGGGCGTACCTCGAACCCCCGGACTGGCCCACGTCGCGAAACGACGCGGTCGTACCCCCAACGGGCGTCGCGCCGTCTCCCCTCTCCCGCGGAACGGGGCAGCGGGTGGGCGTGGAGGTCATTCCATGGTTCCACGACGACGAGACGGGGCATGTCGTCGCGGGCCCGTTCGCGGCGTTCGTGGCGGCCCACGGCGGGCTTGGCCTCCTGGGCGCGCCGCTGACGGACGCGTTCGTCGATGACGGTCGCCGGGTCCAGTACTTCCGCGGGGCGATCCTCGAGGAGGTCGCCACTCCGGACGGACCTCGCGTCGTTCCCGTATCGGCCGGGCATGCGCGCCTCGTCGCTGACGGCGTGGCGACCCGGCCGGAGGCGGCCCGGAAGCCGGGGCAGGGGGTGACGCCCGGGCAACGCCATGTACCGTCGACCGGACATGCGCTCGCCGGCGCCTTCCTTAAGGTCCATGACGGTGTGGGCGGGTTGGCGGCGATCCTCGGCGATCCCCTGACCGAGGAGCTCGTCGTAGACGGATTGCTCGTCCAGTATTTCACGGGCGGACGGCTCGAATACGTGCCCGGTCGGGCCGGGATTGGCGGCGAGCCGGTGCGATTGACCCCGGTCGGATACCTCGAGGCACGGGATCGCGGCTGGATCGGCGCCAGCCGCGGTCCGGGGGCGCTGACGAACTAGCCGGTCCGGCCCTGCGTGGCGCCCCGCACGTTTACGTCAATCGCGTACAGCGACGTGCACGCCGTCATGAACAGGACCGCTTGCCCGGACCCTCCGAAGCAGAGGTTCGCGACGGTCTCGGGTGCGATGACCGACGGGTCCCGCCGGGACGGCGCGTGGGGCGTGACGACCTTCCCGATCAGGTGGCCATCCGCACCGAAGACATGGACGCCGTCGCCGGCCGAAGCCCAAAGGCGACCGTCGACGTCGCTGCGGATCCCGTCCGGAATCCCGGGATCGATGTGGCAGAACGGTGCGCCGCCGTGAAGCCTCCCGCTCCGGTCGATGTCGAATGCGCGAACGTGGGCGCGATCACTCGAGTCCGCGACGTAAAGGCGCGTCTCGTCCGGCGAGAAGCATAGGCCGTTCGGACGCACGAAGCCGTCAGCGACGGAGACGAGCGAGCCGTCGCGAGGGTCGAGCCGGAAGACGTGGTTCCGCTCAAGCTCGCGCCCGGCGCCATCAGCCGGAAGCCCGTACGGCGGGTCCGTGAACCAGATCGTGCCGTCGGACCGCACGACAACGTCGTTCGGCGAGTTCAGTCGCTTCCCCCGGTACGTGTCGACCAGGGTTGATCGCTGCCCGGACGCATCCTCGACCGCGACCCGCCTCCCCGAGTGCTCGCACGAGATGAGCCGACCCGTCCCGTCACGCGTGTTCCCGTTCGTATTGCCGGTCGGCTCGCGGTGGATCGACACCCCG
Organism: Thermoflexus hugenholtzii JAD2; assembly: GCA_945865725.1. GTDB lineage: Bacteria > Chloroflexota > UBA11872 > UBA12225 > UBA12225 > CAILQO01. The sequence goes on from CAMBEO010000018.1 coordinate 27,570, forward strand.
TCACGGGCGCTCCACCGGTGCATCCGGTCCCGCGGGATGTCGCTGAAGACCAGGAACTCGCCGTCGTCCGACCACGATGGTCCCTCTATGAAGCCGAACCCCCCGGCGAGCTTGCGAACCGGCGTGCCGGGTGCGATGAGCCTGCTGAACTCCGCGCCGTCGATGGCGACGAGCGCACCGGTGGTGACGGGATCTGACATCGTTCTTTCCTTCCAAGGGCAAGCGGGGCGTGGCCGGGCGTTTCCTATCCCTTGACGGCGCCCGACGTCAGGCCCGCGACGATCCGGCGCTGAAAGATGAGCACGAGGATCACCAGCGGGATCGTGGTGGCGACCGCCGCCGCCGAGATCTCCCCCCAAGGGGTCACGGCCGCGATGTCCGCACCCTCGAACTGGGCGATGGCGACCGGCGCGGTCACCTGGTCGACCTTGCTCATGAACGTGCGCGCGAAGAGGAACTCGTTCCACGACGCGATGAACAGCAGGATTGCCGTCGTGAACACGCCCGGTGCGGCCAGCGGGGTGATCACGTGCCAGAACGTCTGCGCCCGCGACGCGCCGTCTACGTACGCTGCCTCCTCGAGCTCCCGTGGCAGGTCCCGGAAGAATGCCACGAGCGTCCAGATGCATACCGGAAGCGTGAAGGTCACCCCGGGCAGGATGAGCGCGAGCTTGGTGTTGATCAGGTCCCAGTCCCGGAACTGGAGGTAGAGCGGGCTGATGATCGCGATGCCCGGGAACATTGACACGGCGAGGACCATCGCGAGGATGACGTCCTTGCCGGGGAAGCGGAGCCTCGCGATGGCGTAGGCGCAGATCGACCCGAGCGACAGGCTGGTAACGGTCACGGAGGACGCCACGATCGCGCTGTTCAAGAGTGCGCCCTGAAAGCGGGGCAGCGTGGCGACCTTGATCCAACCCGTCAGGTCGACCGGGTCGGGAAGGTACGTGGTCGGCTTGTAGTAGATCGCGTTCGCCGCCTTCAGGCTGGTGATGACCGTCCAGTAGAACGGCGCGAGGCACCAGGCCACGATCACGACGACGAGCGCGAAAACGAGGGCCGCTTGCACGCGCTTGCCAAGCCAAGTCGCGCTCATCGCTCCACCTCTGATCCGGCGACCGGCGCGCCGAGCACCTTGATGAACACGAACGCCGTGACGAGGATCAGGAGGAACGTCGTCCCGGCGAGCGCCGATCCTGCCCCGAACTTCAGGTCGGTGAAGATGACGCGGTACGTGTAGAGGCTCAAGGTTTCTGTCGCCTGGCCCGGTCCACCGCCGGTCAACACGAACGGCAGGTCGAGCATCCGGAAGACGTCGATCATCCGGAACAACAGCGCGACAAGGATGGTTGGCTTGAGCAACGGGAAGGTGATCCGCCAGAAGCGGTCCCACGCGGTGGCACCGTCGATTGCCGCGGCTTCATACAACTCGCCCGGGATCAGCTGCATGCCCGCGGTCAGGAGCAAGGCCACGAAGGGGGTCGTCTTCCAGACGTCCGCGCCGATCATCGCCCAGATCGTGAAGACCGGGCTGATGATCCACGGCTTGTACGCATCGATGACCCCGAGGTCCATCAGCATGCGATTGAAGACGCCGTAGCTCGCGTGGTAGATGACCTGCCACATGCGGGCCGAGACGACGGTGGTAAGCGACCATGGGATCAGGATGGCCGCGCGCACGAGCCCTCGCCCTCGGAACGCGCGGTTCATCACGAGCGCGAACACCATCCCCAGGACGAACTCGGCAAGCAGGGACGTGAACGCGATGGTGCCCGTCACCCGGAGGGCATTGCGCCATCGCGGGTCATCCGTGAAGGTGTCGACGTAGTTCCCGAGGCCGACGAACACCCACGGCGTGTTCTCGAACCGGAGGTTGATCTTCCATAGGCTTAGCCAGAACGCGTGCCCAAGCGGGTAGAAGGCGACGAGGGCAATGGCAAGTAGCGCGGGCGCGACGAGGAACGCGGCGAAGCGCGCCTCAAGCGTCACCTGCACGGACCGCCGCGGGACGGTCGCGCGCACACGCGAGGCGAGGGTGGTGGCGGTCATGCCGTAAGCGTCCTCCCAGATGCGCACCCGTCCCTCTCCCGCCTCAACGGGGGAGGGCTTGAAGGTGTTTGCCGTCCCCTCCCTCGCGGCGGACGCTAGCCCTTCATGATCTTGCGCATGCCATCGGCCATCTCCTTGATGCCCTCCTCGGGCGTGATGGCCCTGGTGGAGACCTTGCCGAAGACCGGTTGGATCACGTTCGCGGACAATTGGCCGTAGTACGGTGTCACCGGCCGTGGCTTCAAGGTCTCAAACGTGCCCTTCAACTTCTCGGCGAACGAGTACTTCGCCTTTACGTCGGCATCATCGAAGACGGCCGGACGGCACGGGGGGACACCCATTGCGAGGTACCGCGCCTTCTGCTGCGCCTGCGAGGTGAACCACTTGATCGCCTCGCCGGTCGCGTCAGGGTTCCGCGAGAACTTCGACGTGCCGAGGTTCCAAGTGCCGAGGCATCCCGCTCCGGCTTTGTCACCCTTCAGCGAAGGCAGCGGCACGACGTCCCACTTGCCCTTGATCTTCGAGTCGTCGCGATCGTTCTGGGTCAGGCCCGACGTCCACTGGCGAAGGAAGACGGCCTTCCCTTCAATGAATGGGTTCTGGGCGTCGGCGCCCGTCTTGTACCCGAGCGAGCCCTCCGGGAGGATCTTCTCGGTGTACATGAACGTGAGGAGACGCTTGAACGACTCGACGCCTGCGGTGCCCTTGTCGACCGAGACCTCCAGCTTTTCGTCCATGAGGTCGCCACCATGGCCCCACAAGTACTCGAACCAGGTGATGATGCCCCCCTCCGTTTGAGACATCTGGGCCGACAGGCCCACGATGTCCGACGTCTGGAGCTTCTTCGCCTGCAGGAGGAGCTCGTCGTAGGTCTTGGGCGGTGCCTTGAACCCACCCTGCTCGAGCAAGTCCTTGCGGTAGTACAGGCCAGGGCCGTTGTTGTACCAAGGCACGGCGAACAGCTTCCCGGCATAGGTGGCGCCGTCAAGCGTGCCCCGGAAGAACTTCGACTTCTCGTCGCCCGTCATGAGCCGCTCGGCGTCGATCGTCCACCCGGCCGCCGCGAACTCCGGGATGAACGGGACGTCCATCGAGATCATGTCGGCCGACGGGTCCTTCGCATTCGCGACGAGGATGAACTTGTCGCGCAGGTCCGAGGTCTGTTGCCCCTGCTCCTGGAAGTCGATCGTGATCTTGCCGCCCGTGCTCTTGTTGAATTCCTCGACCTGCTTCGGCGTGAACCCAGTGGTGTCCCGACCGGCGAACCAAGTGACCTTGACCGGTTGCGCCGCCACGGCTGGTGCGGTCGTCGCGGCCGGAGCCGCCGCCGCCATGGTCGGCGCAGGCGCCACCGGTGCCTTGGTCGGTTCGGCCTTCGGCGGCGCGGCGGCGGGCGCCGCGTCGCCACCGCACGCCGCGCCTGCCAGCCCTGCGGTGATTGACGCCAGCCACGCCACCTGGCGCCTGCGCGTCATCCCAGAAATCGTGCGTTCCATCGATCCGTGCCCCCCCAGCGTGGATTCCTCGCTCGTGATGGACCGGCGCAACTCCCGCGGTCGCGATCTGGTCGCGATGCGGAAGGCGCCGCGCCGAGTGTACGTCACCCCCCTGGCGGGGCCGAGGCCGATGACGAGGAGATCGCTGGCCCGGTCTGGACCTGGATGCCAAGTTCCGTCAACTGGCGGGCCGCGACTGGGGAAGGCGCCCCCATCAACAGGTCGCGCGCCGTCTGGTTCTTGGGGAACGCGATCGCGTCCCGGATCGACGAGGCCCCGGCGAGGATCGCGACAATCCGGTCAAGGCCGAGCGCGATCCCGCCGTGCGGGGGCGCGCCGTACTCGAACGCGTCCAGCATCGTGCCGAAGAGCGCCTGGACCTCCGCCTTCCCATACCCCATCAAGGCGAACACCCGCTCCTGCAACGCCCGCACGTGGATCCGCACGCTCCCGCCGCCGATCTCGAAGCCATTGCAGATGAGGTCGTATTGCTTCGACAAGGCCGCCCCGGGATCGGTTTCAAGGAGGGGCACTTCCGAGTCCTTCGGCGCGCAGAACGGGTTGTGGGTAAACGTCCACGCCCCGCGCTCCTCGTCGCGTTCCAGCAGCGGAAAGGCCACCACCCACGCGAGCGAGAGGACGTTCGGGTCGGCAAGGCCAAGCTTGGCCCCGAGGTGGTCGCGCAGCCTCGATAACGTCGCGTTCACGACGACCGCCGTGTCGGCGACGATCGCAATCAAGTCACCGAGTCCCGCGCGTGTCGACGCGACGAGCGATGCCATGACCTCGTCGCCCACGTGTTGCCGGAACGGGCTTCGGATGCCGTCCGCGCCGATCGCGGCGGTGGCGAGGCCCTTGGCCCCGAATGAACGCGCGAGTTCCGTCAAGGCGTCCACCTCGCGGCGCGACCACGCGGCCCCCCCAGGGACCACGATGGCCTTGATCCGGCCACCCGAGGAGGACGCCGCCCGGAACACGCCGAAGCCAGACGCTCCGAGGAGGCCGGTGACGTCCACAAGCTCAAGTCCGAAGCGCAAGTCGGGCCGGTCGCAGCCGTATCGCTCCATCGCGTCGGCATAGGTCACGGCCGGGAACGGGATCGACTGGATGCGCTTGGGGGTACACGCGCCGAACACGTCAATGAGCATCGCCTCGATCGTGCCCATGACATCCGCCTCATCAACGAACGCCATTTCGAGGTCAAGCTGGGTGAACTCCGGCTGCCGGTCGGATCGCGTGTCCTCGTCCCGGAAGCACCTCGCAACCTGGAAGTACCGGTCCATCCCAGCGACCATGAGCAACTGCTTGAACTGCTGGGGCGCTTGCGGCAGCGCGAAGAACTCGCCCGGGCTAAGGCGGGCCGGCACGAGGAAGTCCCTCGCCCCTTCCGGCGTGCTCGCCGTCAAGATCGGCGTCTCGATTTCAAGGAAGTCGCGCTCGTCCAGGAAGTCGCGCATGCGCTTGATCAGCCGGTGGCGTTGCACGATCGCGTCGCGTAGCGAAGCCCGGCGCAGGTCGAGGTACCGGAACTTCAAGCGAAGGCCCTCGTCCACCGCGACGTCCTCGTTGACGTTGAATGGCGGGGTCTTCGACACGTTCAAGATGGTGATGCCACCGGCGATGACCTCGATCGCGCCCGTGGCCATGTTCGCGTTCGCGGTACCGGAAGGACGTTCGCGGACGGTCCCCTGCACGGAAATTACGTACTCGTTCCGGATCCCCGAGGCGGCATCATGCGCCTCTACCGACACGTTGGGGTCCAAGGTGACTTGCGTGAGGCCATACCGGTCCCGCAGGTCAATGAAGATCAGCCCGCCGTGGTCGCGACGACGGTGTACCCATCCATGGAGGACGACGGCGGAGCCAGCGTCACTCTTGCGCAAGCTTCCACAAGTGTGCGTCCGCTTGGCAGGCATGACCGTCCAGGGGTTCGAGGCGAGGGAGGAGTCTTCGTTCATCGTGTTCGTCGGTCAGTCCCCCGACGGCAGCGTCGGGAATGGTCGCACTGGTCGAAGGGTACCGGCGACACCGGTCATCCTTCTCCCAGGACCTCCCGCCGCAGCGTTGAGGCGCTTGCGCCAGATGGAAGGGGCAGTCCAGGGCGTGGGAGGTGGTGCTTCCCTCTCCCGACCGCGGCGCGGGGCGCTTGCGGCCAATGAAAAGGGGCAGTCCAGGGACCGCGTACGCGGATGACGATGGTGGCGGCTCGACGAATAACCCTCTACCGCATCAAAATCGCGAGTTGCCACACGCGCCAGAGGGCCTCGACGGCGATCGCGGGCGTCATCTTGGACGTGCCGCGCGAGCGATCGGCAAAGTGGATCGGGTATTCCACGACGCGAAGGCCGACCTTCTGGCAGCGCATCGCCATCTCAATCTGGAAGTTGTAGCCCTGCGAGCGGACTTCATCCAGCGGCAACCTTTCGAGCGCCTCCCGCCGGAAGCACTTGAACCCTGCCGTCGCGTCGTGGACCCGTAGTCCGGTCAGGCGCCGGGCGTACTGGTTCCCCCCCCAGCTCAGCAGGCGCCGCAACGTGCTCCAGCTTCGGTCCAGGCTCCCGCCCCCGACATAGCGGGACCCAACCACGACGTCGTGTGCTTCCGCCAGTGCAAGCATGTCCGGGATCGCCGCGACGGGGTGCGAGAAGTCTGCGTCCATCTCAAAGATGCGTTCAGCGCCACTGGCGAGGACGCGACGGAAGCCCGCGACGTACGCATCGCCAAGGCCGGTCTTCGCCGCGCGGTGCAAGACGTCGATGCGCGACGGGTGTGACGCGGCGATGGCGTCTGCGACCTCCCCGGTCCCGTCGGGCGAGGCGTCGTCCACGACGAGGACCCGGATGCTGGGCCCGACCTCCATGAGCGCACGCAGCATCAACGGGAGGTTTTCCCGCTCGTTGTATGTCGGGAGCACGATACAAGCGTCCCGGCCGAGCGCGAGCGCGAGGGCCGTCTCCCCTCTCCCGCTGGCGTCGGAGCGCATACCTAAGCCAGGGGTTGGGGGCGTCATTGTCTCCCTCTCCGGCCGGCTATAGGATGGGGCGCCCTCCATGCATCGTCCGGACTGGTCACCGGACATTCCGGACTGGTGGCACCGTCACGGGGTCGGCAGTTCGCAAACGTGGCGGGATATCCGTCGCATAAATCGCCGTCTGGCCGCGCCGGAACACCTCGATCAGGCCAGACCCGGGATCATCGAGGGCGTCCAAGCCCGGCCCGGCGTATGCCTGCTCTTCAAGGTAGCCCTTGACGACAAACGCGACGCCATACCGTTCGAGCACCTCTCGGGCGACCGGACCCGCCCCGTGCCGATAGAACTGCTCGACGTCCTGGCGCCGGCGCTCGACTTCGGCATTCGACGTCTCGCCGCGCCACAGGCGCTCATGTTGGTCCCACCCCAGGATCGTCGGGAAGCCAGTCTGCGTCGACACGCGTGCGAACTCGCTGTATGCCCCGCCGGTCGCCTCCAGGATCACGGGTGCGCGCTCGCCGTTCGCGTCGGTCGCGTTTTCGAGTAGCCACTGGGCGGCTGCGTGATCGTCCGGGTGGAAGCGACGCAGCCAGTCCATCCCGTCGATCGAAGCCTGGCCAGACAGGCGATGAGTTCTCAGTCCGATGACGTGGACCGGATAGAACAGCATCCCGACGATGATCACACCCCACCACGTGAGCAAGACCACTGGCAGTTGCCTGAAAAACGGCCCAGTGCTCGCCACCGCCCCCCGTTCGATCGCTGGCCACGCACGGCGCGCAAGCAGCCACGTCCAAAAGGCCAGTTGCGGGGCGGCGAGGCCGATCAGCAGCCACGCCTGGTAGTAGAGCTTGAAGACGGTGTTCATCCGGCGGAGCGAGCCGCCGTAGAAGTCGCGCAGGAAGACGACCTCGCAGGCGGCGAGAAGTGCGAAGGCCAGCGCAGCGACGAGGAACGCGAAGCCGGTTGCCCGTCCGCCGTACGCGGGAGCAGGGCGCGGGACAGGGAGCGACGGCGTCGAGCCGACCACCATCGCTTCCTTCGACGCCGGCCGGGCGCGCGGAAGGATGCGCGACGCAACGGCGACCGCGAGGGTGCCTGCGAACACGCCGACGGCATACGTTCCGAGCGAGCGCACTTCCGCAAGTGCAATGGCCGCAGCCGCAGCCGCGGACGCGCCGACAGCAACGATGACACGCCGGCGTGCGCCACCTCCCGTGAGGGTCGCGCCAGCGCAAAGTGCCACCGGGGCGAGCCACAGGAGTTGCAAGCCCCAGAACTCGAGGAACTGCCCGAGCACGCTTCGCCGCTGGACCATGCCAACCGGCAACTCCCCCGGCGCCGCAACGACAGGTGGCGAGAACCCAGCCACGAACGGGGCGACCGCGAGGAGCGCGACAGCCGATACGGCGAGGGCAGCGTACGCCAGGCGTGCCAGCCCGATCGCGAACGACATCGTTGGTTCTGCCGGCCGCGCGCGGGAGGCACCGATGACACCGGCGCCGACGACGAGGATGAGGTACGTCGGAAAATCCCACGAGTTCGAGAAGTAGAGCGATCCGAGGAACGCGGCGACCATGGCGGCGGAGCAGTAGGGCATCGCGACATCGAGTGCGCGGCGCCACTGAGCGATCCCCTCCCGCCCGGTCCCGTAGTAGCCATCCGTCCGGGAGCCACCAGCGGCGATAAGGAATGGCAACGGTGGGTCGATGAACCAGCGGTAGGCGACGGCCACGGCCAGTACCGCGAACGGCAGGGTCAAGACGTGCGGGTGAAGGTCGCCAAGCAAGAATGAGAACGCGGGGAACTCATTGATCGTGTAGTCGATGTCACGGTCGCCCTCCTTGATGACGAGGACGCGGGTCGCGTTCCAGCCAATCCCAGTCCAAAAGTCCTTCTCCCAGAGCCCGGACCCATCGAACCGGCGCAAAACCGACCAGAGGTTTCCGGCGACGAGGACGACCATCGCTGACACCGCACCGACGACAAGGTATGGAACCGCCACGCCGAACGACCAGTCCCCGACTGGAAGGGGAGTGCGACCGGCCCCGCCTCGATCCGATCCCGACCAGTGGGCAACCTGTTCGCGTGCGAGGGTGTACCCGACGCTTGACGTGCCGGACGCGACCATCGCGAACACGAGGGCGAGCGACAGGTTGAAGCCTTCGGATGGCGCGACGCCGGTGAGTTGGATCAGGAGCCCGTGGCAGAGGTACCCGAAGTAGTAGTAGTTGATCCGTGGGTCGGGCATCGTCGGCGACGGGGCGAGCCACGGGTCGATCGGAGGGAACGTGTCAGACCTCGCCACCGCATTCAGGAATGCGAAGTCCATGAACTTCTCGGTGCCATTGATGTCGGACGCGAACGAGCGGAGCCAAAGCATCCCGAGAAAGGTGCCGGTCGTGACGGCCGCCTGAATGATGAGGAGCCCCCGGCGCCGTCGCCAGAACTCCATCATCTCCCGGCGTGTGGTCGCGGAAAGTCCCCACGCTCCGACGGCAATAACGCCAATCACGACAAGGCTGGTTACGGGCCCGTTCGTAGCGAGGCCGGTGACGCCAATCCACCAGGAGACCAGCCCGAACGCGAGGAGTCCCGCGGGCATCGCGAGGCCGAGGCCCCGGTCAGCAAACGGGTGGAGGAACCTGAATACGACCGGCCAGAACGCCGCGCCGACGAGGTGAGCGGCGCCGAGCCACCACACCGCGACGAGGATCACGGCCCGCCCACCTCGTCGCTGCGGTGCGTGAAAATGGAGAGCGCCGACGTCCTACCAGCCCTCCCGCGAACCGTCGTCGTCAAGTACCTCACGGCTGCCCGATCGTTTGCACCCGGCCATTCCCGGAGTCGACGACGAGCAAGTTGCCGCCGTCGATGGCGATCCCGAGCGGCAAGTCAAACTGCCCCGCGCCCTTCCCGGCCGAACCGGTGACTGCAAGGACCTCGCCGGACGGGTTCAACTTGACAATGCGGTTGTTTGGCGGATCGGTCACAAAGATGTATCCCTGCGCGTCGACGACGAGATACGGTTCCGTCCTCGGTCCCGTCTGCCAACCCTGGATCGGGAACTCCGCCATGTACTTGCCCGATGGGTCAAGTTTTTGCACGCGGCGATTCATGGTGTCCGCGACGAAGATATTTCCCTGGGGGTCGATCGCCAGGCCGATCGGCTCATTAAGTTGGGCCGGTCCACCACCGCCCTGCCCAAGCTGGGCGAGGAATTTACCGGTCGGGTCGAACTTCTGCAGGCGCTTGTTCCCGGTGTCGGCCACGAGGACGTTGCCGTCGCGGTCGATCACGATGGCGCGGGGCCCCCAGAAGCCACCGCTCTGTCCCACCCATTTGGTGACGAAGCGCCCGTTCCCGTCAAACTTCTGGACGCGGTGGTTCCAGGTATCGGCGACGTAGACGCTGCCGTCCCGGTCGACCGCCAAGCCCATCGGTTCCTTGAACTGCCCGTCCCCGGTCCCTTCCGTCCCCCATGCCAACAGGACCTTGCCGGCCCGGTCGACCTTCTGGATCCGGTGATTGGACGTGTCGGCGACGTATGCGTTGCCGACACTATCGATCGCGATTGCCCGGGGCAGCGTGAATTGCCCTTGCGCGCGCCCGGTCGTCCCGAACTCGCTCCGCGCTTGTGCCGGGACGGACTTCGCCGCGTATGCCTCGGGGTTGATCCGCGGGCTTACGGGGGCTTGCCCGGAAGGGGTCCCTCCGGTCGTGGGACCGCCCACGCCATCCTTGATGTAGACGTAGAAGTCGTACGAGCCAAGCGGTTGCGTCGGGTCCCGGTAGATCAACCACTGCCAGAGTCCGGATCTCGTCTCGGCATTCGTGATGACGTTCCGGATTGATTGAAGCGTGATGGTACGATAATCCTCTGGATACCACCAACGCATCTTGTATTTCGTCTTGCTGTACCCGTTCAGGAAGGGGGCATTCTTCTCGTCGTCCTCGAGTGCCACGATAACGACGGGCTTGGTCGCCGGCGTGTTCAATTGCGACGGGTAATCGACGTTCTTGTAATCGCGGAGATACCACGAGAACGGCCACCAGGCGCCGGACTGGACGGTAATCCCAAGGTCGCGAGAGGAGGCCGTCTGCTCTAGGCTCATCCGCTCGATGTCGGTCATCACCTTCTTGACGTCGGGCGCGGTCTGGGTATAGACGAGGAGGTCGCGTGGCGTGTCCGGTCGCTCAAAGTTGACCGGCCACCCGGTATGGATCGTCCACGCCGCGAGGATCGTTGCGAATGTGATCGTTCCACGCCGGTACCACTGGCTACCGTCGCGCCGGTCCCAGACTTCGCCGAGCAAGCGCGCCGTGACCAGCGCCATCGGGATCGCGACGTGGATCACGAGCCAAGGCATCTTCTCGCCCGCCCAGCTGAAGATGGTCAGCCCTCCCCATCCCCACCAGAGGAGGAACGACGTTACCCATGTCGGGCGCCTGAGGTACTCGACCGTCCCGGCGAGGAAGAACAGGAACGGGAGCGTCTCGTACGCCGACAGGATCAGAACGTAGTAGTACCAGGGCTGGTTTCCGCGCTGGACACCATGCTGCTCTAGCCAGTAGCGGATCCCGCCGATCAACCCCTCGCGGATTCCCCCAAAGTTCGTGAACAGGCTCGTGAAGAGCACGATAAACACGACGAAGAACAGGACGATGCCCCCGCCGAAGGTGCCCAACCCCCAGAACCCGGACTGGTCACGCCAGAGTGACAACCACGCGCCCGTCATCGTCCCGGACGCGCCCCGTTCGCGCACCGTACGACTATCGTGGGGTTCCTGCCGGTACCGGTCGTAGGCCGCGCCCGCGAGGGCACCGACGGCCAGTCCGATGAACCCGCCGCCAATCTCGAACAGTTCCTTCTTGTAGATCCCGATGACGGCGGTCGCGATGCCGCCCACGATCGCGCCGACCGCACCGACCTGGATGACGCGACGCAGCGGCAGCGTTGCATGCTCCCACGCCACCGACACCAGCAGGAACGAACCGACCAGGAACATCGTGATGTATGTCGACTCTTTCGTCGCATACGCGAACGAGAGCCCGACGCAGAACGCGTAGAACCAGGCGCGCCGTCGCAGCAGCACGAAGCCCACGAATCCCGAGATCGACAGGAGCGTCCACGTGGCGGCGTACGAGTCCTCCCGCAGCATCCGAGCGAAGTAGGTGAAGCTCGGGGAAAACGTGAAGATCGAGAGCGCCACGAGCCACCCCGTGGTCCCCAGCCATCGGCGCCAGAGGGCGGTCAACGCGACGAGGCCGATACCGAACGCCGCCGGGACGGCGCGAGCCGTGGCCTCGGTCGCACCGAAGAGCCAGAAGCTCCCAGCGACGCTCAGGAACTGGAATGGCCCATGCAACAATGGGTTGTACTTGTAAATGTTCCCCTTGAAGGTATCCCACGCGAACTTCGCGTGCATCGACTCGTCGTGGTGCATCGCGCGGGTACCGAGATCCCAGAACCTGGAAAAGAGCGTCAACCCGAGTAGCGCGACGACGAGGATCGCTTGACCCCGGTTCAAGCCCCATCCATACGGTCCGCGAAGCCAGTCAATGAACCCCGGTCCGAGGTCAGGGTGGTCGTCGCCGATCAGGATCGAGGGTCCAGTTGCCGTGGTCGGGAGCGGCACCAAGGCGGGCTCGACCGCGACGTCCGCGACGTCCGCGACGACGCTTCCTTCCGCGCCAGTTGTCTCGCGTGCCAGCCGCGCGGCGCGACTCGCCTTCCGCCGGGCGTCCATCCGCTCGCGCACGAGCTCGGACGGCCGTGCCGCCGTGTCCTCGCCGCCGACGCGCACGTCCGCCGCGTTCGCGATCGTCGCGCCGGCGGCCGGCACCTCATCAGGCGCGAGGACGTCGCTCCCATCCTGGTCGCTCGTCGACTTCGCTACCACCCGTCCCTGCTCCTCGTGGGCGCATGGCCCCGTGTCTGGC
>CAMBEO010000019.1 GCA_945865725.1 Thermoflexus hugenholtzii JAD2
GCCTTGCGGGCGAGGGCGTTCTCGATCTCCCGCTGCACCAGGCGGCGCAGCGGGCGCGCACCGAACGTCTCGTCGTACCCCCGCTCCAGGAGCCACTCGGAGGCCGCGTCGGTGAGGGTCAGGCCGATGCCCTTCGCTTCCATCCGCGCCCGCAACTCGTGCGCGATCTTGTCGACAACGTGCCGCAACTGCTCGCGCGTGAGCCGGTTGAAGACCAGGATCTCGTCGATCCGGTTGAGGAACTCGGGGCGGAACGCCTTCTTGAGCGCGTCGAGGACGGTCCGGCGCATCTCCTCGTAGCGCGCGCCGGCGTCGTCAGTGACGACGGCTCGGAACCCGAGCGGCCCAGTGTTCAGGCTGATGCCGGACGTCCCGACGTTGCTGGTCATGATGACGATGGTGTTCCGGAAGTCGACCGTCCGGCCGTGGCCGTCGGTCAGGCGCCCGTCGTCGAGGATCTGGAGGAGGGCATTGAAGACCTCCGGGTGCGCCTTCTCGACCTCGTCGAACAGGATGACCTGGTACGGCCGGCGTCGTACGGCCTCGGTGAGCTGCCCGCCCTGGTCGAACCCGACGTAGCCCGGCGGCGACCCGAAGAGGCGCGAGACGGTGTGCGGCTCCATGTACTCGGACATGTCGAGGCGGAGGAGCGCGGCGTCGTCGTCGAAGACGAACCCGGCGAGGGCCTTGGCCAGCTCGGTCTTGCCGACGCCGGTCGGGCCGAGGAAGAGGAAGGTCCCGATCGGGCGCGTGCCGTCGCCGAGGCCGGAGCGCGAGCGGCGCAGGGCGTCGGCGACAGCGGTGACGGCGGCGTCCTGGCCGACGACGCGCTTGTGGAGCTTGGCCTCGAGGTCGAGGAGCTTGGTGGCGTCCTCGGTGCGGATGTTGGCGACGGGGACGCCGGTCCACCGGGCGACGACCTCGGCCACGTCGGCCGGGGTGACGGTCGGGGAGGGACCGAAGGCGACGGCACCCTCACCGCCGCCGAGGGTTGACGCCTCGTTCGAGGACTCGTTGGCGGCGTCGCGCTCGCGTTCGAGGACGAGGCGCTCCTGGCGCAGGCGCATCGCGCCCTCGTAATCGCGTTCGAGGGCGGCGCGGTCCTCCGCCTCGTGGAGGGTGCGGATGCGCGCGATGGCGCGGGCGGCGCCGGGGTCGACGGCGAGGCGGCGCAGGCGCACCTTGCTGCCGGCCTCGTCCATGACGTCGATCGCCTTGTCGGGCATGAAGCGGTCGCTGATGTAGCGGTCGGCGAGGGTCGCGGCGGCGATGAGCGACTCGTCGGCGATCGTCAGCTGGTGGTGCTCCTCGTAGCGCGGGCGCAGGCCCTTGAGGATCTCGATGGTGGTGGCGACGTCGGGCTGCTTGACGAAGACGGGCTGGAAGCGGCGCTCGAGGGCGGGGTCGCGCTCGATGCGGCTGCGGAACTCGTTGAGGGTGGTCGCGCCGATCGCATGCAACTCGCCGCGGGCAAGGGCGGGCTTGAGCATGTTGGCGGCGTCCATCGCGCCCTCGCCGCCACCGGCTCCGACGATCATGTGCACCTCGTCGATGAAGAGGATGACCTCGCCACGGCGCTGCGCGATCTCGCCGATGACGGCCTTGAGGCGCTCCTCGAACTCGCCGCGGAACTTCGACCCCGCGAGGAGGCCGGTGAGGTCGAGGGCGAGGACCTTCTTCCCCAGGAGGGGTTCCGGCACCTCGCCAGCGGCGATGCGCTGCGCGAGGCCCTCGACGATGGCGGTCTTGCCGACGCCCGGCTCGCCGATGAGGATCGGGTTGTTCTTGGTGCGCCGGGCCAGGATCTCCATCGTGCGGAGGATCTCGTCGGCGCGGCCGATGACCGGGTCGAGCGAGCCGGCTTGTGCGATGGCGGTCAGGTCGGTGGTGTACTTCTCGAGGGCGCGATAGGTGCCCTCCTGGTTCTGGTCGTCGATCGGGCGCTCGCCGCGCATCGCACGGAAGGCGCGCTGCGCGTCCTGCGTCGCCACCCCGGCGGCGGTGAGGATGTCGCTGCCCGGGCCGCCCTCGGCCAGGGTGGCGAGGAAGAGGTGCTCGACGCCGACGAACTTGTCCTGGCCCTGGTTTGCGGCCATGGTGGCGGCGTCCAGGATGCGCTTGCCGCGGCGACCGAGGAAGAGCTGCCCGGACGTCTGGCCTTGGCGCGGCTGGCGTCCGAGGAAGGCGCGCACCTGGCTGGCGATCGCCTTCGGGTCGGCCTTGAGGGCGGTGACGGCGTCGGCAACCGGCCCGGAATGGTCGAGGAGGGCGAGCAGGAGGTGTTCCGGCTCGACCGTCGCGTGGCCGAACTGGGTCACGACCGCCTGCGTGCGGGCGATCGCCTCCTGCGCCTGGCGAGTGAAGCGTTCCATCGGGATCATGGCGTGGTTGCTACCTCGTACCGGCGGGGACTTGAGTGTCCTCGTCGCAAGTGAAGTATAGTGGCAAGGCGCAAGGACGAAACGGGTACGGTTCGCATCCCGTACGTAGCTGCAAGGTGGGCGCCGGAATGGATAGCGACGAGATCCGCGCGCGCTTCGTGCGCTTCTTCGGGGACCGGGGGCACCTCCCGGTCGGGAGTGCGTCCCTGGTCGTGCAGGGCGACCCGAGCGTCCTGCTCACGTCCGCGGGGATGCAGCAGTTCAAGCCCTTCTACCTCGATCCCGCGCGCGCGCCGTCGCGCCGCGCCGTGTCGGTCCAGAAGTGCATGCGGACGAGCGACATCGAGGAGGTGGGGGACGCGACCCACCACACCTTCTTCGAGATGCTGGGCAACTTCGCGTTCGGCGCGGCGCCGGGCGGCGGGTACTTCAAGCGCGAGGCGATCGCGTTCGCATACGAGTTCGTGACGCTGGGGCTTGGCCTGCCGATCGAGCGCGTGTGGGCGACGACGTGGTCGGGCGAGGCAGGGATCCCCGCCGACGACGAGGCAGTTGCCCTCTGGCAGGAGGCAGGGATGCCGCTGGCGCGCATCCGGGGCCTGAACCGCAAGCCCGACGGGTCGCGCGAGAACTTCTGGGGGCCGACCGGCGACAGCGGCCCGTGCGGGCCATGCAGCGAGTTGCACGTCGACGTACTGGGCGCGTGCCCCGAGGGCGCGAGCGACGACGCGTGCGGTCCGGGCCACGAGTGCGGGCGCTTCGTCGAGATCTGGAACCTCGTCTTCAACCAGTTCTACCAGGACGCCGACAAGTCGTTGCGCCCCCTCGAGCATACGGGCATCGACACGGGCGCGGGCCTGGAGCGGATCGCGGCCCTCCTGCAAGGGGTGCCGTCGGCGTACGAGACGGACCTCTTCCGGCCGATCGTCGCGGCGGCGGAGGAGGGTCTCGGCACCCGGTACGGCACCTCTGCCGAGACCGACCGGTGCCTTCGGATCGTCGCCGACCATGTCCGGAGCGTCACCTTCATGGTGGCCGACGGGGTCTTCCCGTCGAACGAGGCGCGCGGGTACGTCGCCCGGCGCCTGCTCCGGCGCGCGGTGCGCTACGGGCGCCTCCTCGGCCACGTCGGGCCGTTCCTCGGGGGCATCGTCGATGCGACCATCGCCCGTTTCGGTGAGACGTACCCGAACCTGGCCGAGCGGGCCAAGACGATCCGCCAGGTCGTCACGCAGGAGGAGGCGCGCTTCTCCGAGACGCTGGCGTCCGGTCTGGAACTGCTCGAGGGCGAGCTGGCGCGCCTTGCGCCCGGCGCCGCGCTGCCCGGCCCGGCCGCCTTCCGCCTCTACGACACCTATGGCTTCCCCCTCGAGCTGACGCGCGAGGTGGCCGGCGCCCGGGGCGTCACGATCGACGAGGCGGCCTTCGCCGTCGAGCTTGCGGCGGGTCGCGCCCGGAGCCGCGCCGCGGCGCGCTTCACCAAGCTGGCGGAACTTGACCTCCCGGCGATCGAGACGGCGTTCGAGGGCTACGCGACCCTCGAGGTCGGCGGGGCGCGGGTCGTGGGCTTGCGGGCGGGGGGCGAGCGGGTGCTAAGCGTCGCGGCGGACGGTGACGCGACGGCGGACGACGTCTGGGTCATCCTCGATCGCACGCCCTGCTACGCGGAGCGGGGCGGGCAGGTCGGCGACTGCGGAACCCTTTCGGGGCCGTCGGGGACCTTCGTGGTCGCGACGACGCAGGCGCCGCAGGGCACGGCGGCGGTCATCCACGTCGGGCGGGTCACGTCGGGGACGATCGCCGAGGGCGACGTCGTGCGCGTGGTCGTCGATGAGGATGCGCGCGCCGGGACGATGGCGCACCACACGGCGACGCACCTGTTGCACGCGGCGTTGCGAGCCGAACTGGGCGAGCACGTCCACCAGGCCGGGTCGCTGGTCGCGCCTGATCGGTTGCGATTCGACTTCGCGCACGGTCAGGCACTGACCCCCGCCGAACGGCAGGCCGTGCAGGCCCGGGTGAACCGGGCGATCCGGGCGGACCTGCCGGTGCAGGTGGACGAGATGCCGACCGCGGAGGCCCTGAAGCTGGGCGCGATGGCGCTGTTCGACGAGAAGTACGGCGACGTCGCGCGGGTCGTTACGGTGCCCGCGCCCGGGGCGCTGCTTGGTCCCGAGGCGGGCGACGGCGCGCCGCTGAGCCGGGAGCTGTGCGGGGGCACGCACGCGCGGCGCACGGGCGTGATCGGGTCGTTCGCGATCATCTCGGAGGGGAGCACGGGGTCGGGCATCCGTCGGATCGAGGCGGTCGCCGGCGCCGCCGCCGAAGCCTGGTTCGACCAGCAATCACGCCTGCTCGAGGAGGTCGCTGGACGCCTTGGCTCGACCGCCGACGAGGTGCCCGGGCGGGTCGATGCCGTCCTTGGCGACCTTGCGGAGGCGCGGAAACGGCTCGAGGCGGCGGAGAGGCGTGCCGCCCAGGGCGCCCTCGCTCACGTCCTCGCGGGAGCGGTGGCGGTTGGGGAAGCGTCGCTGGTCTTCGCGGAGGTGCCGTCCGACGTCGGGCCGACCTTCGAGCGCCTGCGCGAGGCGTCCGATTGGCTGCGCGACAAGCTGCGTCGGCCGTCGGCCATCGTCCTGGCATCGGTCATCGATGGGCGCGTGCAAGTGACGGCGGCGGTCTCGCGCGACCTGTCGGGGCGGGTTGGTGCGGGAAGGCTCCTCGGCGAGGTGACCACGGTCCTCGGCGGTCGCGGGGGCGGTCGGCCGGAGCTGGCGCAGGGTGGCGGCGGGGACCCGTCCCGCCTCGGCGAGGCGCTCGTGCGTGGCCTCGCGCTTGCGCGAGCGTCGCTCGGAAGCTAGGCAGGTTCGATCGCCGCGCCGCGGGGGCACTCCCGAGGGCAATCTCGGCAAGCCCCATGCCCTTCCCCCGCTTAGGGCGGGCAAGGGGAATCCAATTCCCCAGGCGCGACACCCGTCCGGCTGACCGCAATCCTGTGCCAGTGGCGTTGTCGGTGCGCGGGCATCCTGCCCCATCTGTCCCAACATTCATCTGAAAGTACACGGGTGATTCGATTAGGAAGGGTTTGGTAACCGGGGGTGCCCGCTCCGCGGTAATCGTTTTGCACGTAACACATCATGGCGGCACCCAGCCCCATCGCCCGCACGGCCCACCATAGCCCGCACGTACCCACCACTCCGGAGCGGGCAAGGTTTTTCACCCGCGAGACCAGCCCCCACCCTGGGACAGCGGTCACGGCCACGGCCCGACGAAAGACACCCCGGATCACTTCAATTGCACAGGGAAACCGATATTCGTTGGGACAGATGATCCTGCCCGCTCCGGCCCGAGGCACGTCACGGACGACGGCGTGCCCGCGACCGTGTCAGGGACAAGCCCGAGTGCCTGTTCCACCCGAGCCCGTGATCCGGCGCGACACCGCGCCGGCGGAGCGGGCAGGATGCCCGCGCTTCCAGTACGCACGTGATGGGGCCGACGTGGGAAGGCGGTGACGTCCGGTCGTCCCGGCGCCCGGGTGGGGTACCGTACGGGGGCGGAAGGTTGACGGAATGCCACGAATGAGCCTTGCCGGGCTGCTCGCGCGGGTCGGGGCCGCGGGTGGCGCCGGGCTACGGCGGCGCCTTGGCAGTCGATCGGCGGCGCGCGACCGGCGGGGGGACCTCGCCGTCGGCGACGACAACGGGCCGCTCGCGGCGGCGCCAGACGCGCCAGTGGTGTCGGTGATCGACTGTGGTGCGGGCCTGATCAAGGCTCTCGTCGTCGAACCCGACCGCCTGGCGTCCGGCCCGACCGGGGTCCGGGTGCGAGGCATCGGCGTCACCCCGATGCCCGACCCGGCCGAGGCGGGCGGCGAGGTTGACCGGCAGGCGTTCATGGATGCCGTCGAGTCGGCGTTGCGCGGCGCCGAGGACATTGCGGGGGTCGTGCCCCGGCGGGCGTTCCTCGCCGTGCCGGGCGCCCACGCGGTCGTCGCGAGGGGCGAGGCCTCGATCGGGCGCGTCGCCCCGCACGCGTCGGTCACGGAAGACGAGGTCCTCGAGGTGATCTCCCGCGCGCAAGCCGTGGCCCTCGAACAGGCGCGCACCTTGGTTGCCGCGGATCGCGGCGAGGTGCCGGTCCTCGAGACGGTGATCGCGGCGCTTTTCGCGCTATCCGTCGATGGGCGACGCGTGACGCGAGCCGCCGGGTTGCGGGGTGGGCGCCTCGGCGCCTCGCTGGCGGTCGCGGCCACCGATGCCTCGGTCGTCGCCGACCTGCGGGCGCTTGCCGGGTACCTCGACCTCGAGCTGGTGGGGCTACTTGCGGTGCCGGCCGCGCTCGGGAGCGCGGTGCGGGCAGGCACGTCGGAGGCGGGCGCGATCGTGATCGACGTAGGCGCCGGTGCCACGACGGTCGCCATCGTCGGCCCGGCAGGGACTGAGGTGGCGATGTCGATCCCAGTCGGGGTCGGCCTGCTCGAGGACCACCTCGCGATGATCGCGGGGCTTCGACGGCGCGAGGCACGGCACGCGGTGTGGCCGGCGACCGCGCCGGACGCCCCGGAACGCGCCGACGTGCGCCGACACGTGCGGGACGCGTCGAGGGCGCTTGCCACCGCGTGGCTTGACGCGCTCGAGGTGCGCCTTGCGGACTTGCGCCGCGGCCGCACCCTGCCGCAAGCGATCCGGATGTGCGGCGGCGGATCGATGCTTGGCGAGATCCGAGTGGCGCTGGAGGGGCGCGCGTGGGCGTCACCCCTGTTCGATGGTCCACCGACGGTCACGACGATCGCGGTGACCGACCTTGCCAACTTGATCGTGGACGCAAGCGTCCCCGCGGCGGTACCCGACGCGATCTTGGTGCCGACGCTCGCGCTTGGCGTGGCCGCCGTGCAAGGTCTCCATGGAAGCGAGGAGCCAGATGGCGCGAGTGCCCTGATCCGGCGCCTGCGCCTGGCCTAGGGCCTCGGCAGGCGTTCGCGAGCACGTGGTCGGGCGTCCGCCGGGTACAGGGGCGCGTGCGCCTTGGGGTTGCTGGTCTCGCCGGTGGGGACCCCCACCCCCTGCCCCTCCCCCGCGGCGGCAAGAGAGGCGGGGACGCCCCCCATCCCTCCTTCCCACTTCAAGGGAGGGGGAGTGACCTTGGCCGGACGTGGTGTCCGTGCGTGCGGGCTTGGTGGCTGCGACGGGGCGTGCGAACGCGGCAGCGGTGCATCGGGCATCACCGCGTGAGGCGCACAAGCGCGGCCGCACCACCCGTCTGGCGAGGCCCGCGCGAGTTGCGCAACTGCGATGATCGGCCCTCGTTCACGGGACAGTTATGGCAAGCGCACCAGCCTTCACATCGATCTCGCAACCATCGGCCGCACGCGTGTCGCTGCCTCCGGGCACGAACTTGCTCGGGCTGCTGGCCGCGATCGATGAGGCGCCCGGAACGCGCGTGTTCCTGGACGCGGCCGACCTGCCGCGGGCGATGCAAACGCGCACCATCCTGACGATCCTGCGCCGGCGGGCCGACCGCCGGGGCAAGCGGTTGCACCTCGTGACCCCGTCGCACGTGCTGTGGCGCCTGGCGCGCCTGGCGGAGCTCGACGGGGTGGCGCCCACGGAAGCGGACGCGGAGTTGCAGCTTGCGCCCCGCGCGCCGGGACTGCCGGCCGATGCCCTGCCGACGGTCATCCTCCTGCCTCCCGGCGAGATTGCGCGTGGCACGCTAGCCGCCGGCGATCCCGTGACGCCCGCACCGACGGTGGAGGTGCCGAAAGTTCTCGGCATCCTCGCGCGAGGCGACTTGACCCTCGAACCGATTCCCGGCCTCGCAGCCGACGCGGCGAAAGCGACGCGAGTCGCCGACCTGCCGGCGCCGAAGCTCGCGACCCTCGTGGCTTGGCTAGACGTCGACACGCGGCAGCCCGCGACGAGCGGCGGGGGTCCTGGCGGGCCAGACGGACCGGACGACCAGGCATGGCAACCGGCCGGTGGTTCGGTGGGTGATCGCCTTCCGTCCCCCTCCGCCGTGCCATCGAAGCGAACTGCCCCACGCCTCCGCGTCGTGCGCGTGGGCGCGGACGGCGAGGGCTGGGCCAGCGCCGGGGACCAGCCGGGCAGCCCGGAAGACGAGACCGAAGCACCGACGTCGCGCCGCGTGCCGGTTCGGGCCACCCGTTCCGATGCGATGCGGGAACGGCTGGGAGCCCGCTTGGACCGGCGACGCCTCGACCGCGAACGGCTGGACCGGTTCGCAACGAGGCGACCCGCGCGAGTCGCCGGGGCATCGGATGGCCGTTCCACCCGTTCCGTCGGCCAGTTCGCTTCAGATCTGCACCAAAGGATCCTCGGCACATTGCAAACGCCAGGGAGGGTCCCGGCGAGGAACAAGGCGGCAAGGGCCGCGCAAGGTGCCGTCGGCGTGGGTACGTCCGCCGTCTTGGGCGGCGTGCGCGTGGCGCTCGTCGCGTCATGGCGCCTTGTCAGTGGCATCCAGCTTTCGGCAGCGGCGCGCCAACGGGTTGCCGGGGGCGTCGGGGTCATGGCCGTCGCGGCCCTGTTCGGCTGGTATGTCGTGCCGTCGGCCACCGTCGAAGTCATACCTGCGGTCGAGACGTGGTCGACCACAGTCCCCGTGATCGTCGATCCGGGCACGCGCAAGGCTGACCAGGCCGCGGGTCGGGTTCCCGGGCGATGGGTAGTCAAGGAGGTCACGGAGACCGGTCAGGCGAACTCGACCGGGAAGCGCACCATCCCCGACGGTCGCGCCGGGGGGGATGCCGTCTTCGTGAACCGTTCCGACCGCCAGGTCACGGTCTCGAAGGGCACGATCGTCACCGGGGCGGGCTTGCGCTTCGCGACGCAGGCCGACGTCGTCGTGCCCGCAACGACCTTCGTCGGGCCGATGCGCCGCTTCGGCGTGGCACGGACGCAGGTATTGGCGGAGGCAGGCGGGACCGCCGGCAACCTCGAGCGGCAGAAGCTTTCGGCGCTCGAGGGCAGCCTCGCCGGCCAGATGGACGTGCAGAACGACCAGCCGCTGCGGGGAGGCACGGAGCGGACCATCACCTTCGTGAGTGCCGAGGACCGGCGCAAGCTGCTGGAGACGGTCCAGAAGGCGGCGACCGAGAAGCTGGCGACGCAGGTGAAGTCGCTGGCAGTCGACTCGACCAAGGAGATCGCCGTCCCGTTGGGAGCGGCCGGTAACCCGGTGACGCTGCCGGGGGCGACGGGGATGGCGGTCGTTGACGCCTCATTCTCGAAGGCCGAGAACGACGAGGCCACCAGCGTCACGCTGACCGTCAAGGCACGGTACGCGGTGACGGTGTTCGAGACGGCCGTGGCGCAACAGGTGGCGCAGGCGGGTGCGGTGACGATGGCCGCGCAGCAGCGTCCGGGGCACGTGCCGACCGGCGGTGCGCCCCGCGCGCTTGCACCGGAAGTCGGCGCGGTCGATGGCGCGACAGGGCAGGTGCAGGTACGGGTGCGCGTCGACGCGTCGCTCGCGCCGGTCGTGTCGGCTTCGGAGGTGCGTGACGCGATTGCCGGACGCACGCCCGACGAGGCGCGTGCCTACCTGTCGCGGATGCCCGGGGTGTCGTCATATCGCCTCGAGACGTGGCCGGCATGGCCGTGGAAGGCGACGCTGCCCTCGCTCGGCTGGCGGATTGGCGTGGCGTCGGTGCCGCGTCCCACCGCGTAGGGGCCGACCGGGCGGATGGTCATCGTGTCCCTCGATGTCGGCGACCGGCGGATCGGCGTGGCCGTCGCCGACGCGGACGGGCGCCTGGCGACCCCGGTCGGCGCGATCATGCGTCGTGACATGGCCGGGACGCGGGCGGCGATCAGTGCAATCGTGCGCGAACGAGGGGCGACGCTCCTCCTGGTCGGCGTGCCGTTGGGTCCGAACGGCGAGGAGACCCCGCGCGCGACGGGGATCCGGGCGTTCGCCTCGGGCCTCGGCGCGGCCGTTGGCTTGCCGGTGACCTTCCGGGACGAGCGGTTCACGACGCAGGACGCATTGGCGCGGGCGCGCGAGGCGGAACCGGTGACGCCGGGCCGCCGTCGTGGTTCACGCCCCCCACCGTCGGCGCATGCCCGCGAGGCGGCGCGCCGTCGGGTCGACGCGATGGCGGCGGCGGTCCTCCTTCAAGCGCACCTAGACGAGATGCGCGAGATGGCGGGGTTGGCGCTCCAGGACACCCTGGCCGACGCGATCGCGGAGGCGGCGACGGATGCCGTCGCCGAGGCTGCGCGAGACACGGAAGGGTAGGGTCGGATGGGGGATGGCGGGCGCACGGCCCGGTCGGGCGCGTCGCGGACGGATGCCCCCCACGGGGCGTCGCCGGCGCGAGGGGCACCGCCGAGTTGGATGCGGAACCGGGCCGGGTCGCGAGCGCGGGGCAACTCCGCACCCGACCGGGGTGCCGGCGTGCGGATCGGTATCGCACTCGTTGCGCTGCTGGTCGTCGGTGGCTTCGCCTTCCGCACGATCCTTGGCGAACTTGCCGGCTTCGCGCCGCCCCGGGCCGCGGTCGCGACGACGGTGCCGGTCCCGACGGTCGCACCGGGCGCGACGGTCGCCTTCATGATCGAGAAGGGGGATTCCACCACGGCGGTCTCGGAACGGCTCGCGGCGATCGGCCTGGTGGACAGCGCGCGGGCGTTTCGCCTCCTGGTGATCTGGCGCGGCGCCGAGGACCGCTTGCGCGCCGGCACCTTCCCGGTACGCCAGGGCATGACGATGGACCAGTTGATCGAGGTCTTCGCCGCGCCGCAAGTCCGAGACGTGTCGATCACGTTTATCGAAGGGCGCCGCCTCGAGGAACACGCGGAGGTCCTCGGGCTGTCGTCGGCGAACGTCGAGGCCGGGCGGTTCCTGGCCCTCGCGCGCGACGGCAGCTTCATGTACGAGTTCCTGCAAGGGCGTCCCGCACGGACCTCGCTCGAGGGCTACCTGTTCCCTGACACCTACCGCGTCGTCCCGGGGACGACGACCGCCGACCAACTCGTGCACATGATGTTGAAGCGATTCGGGGAGGTGGCGACCCCGAAGTTCCTTGAGGACGCTCGCCGCGTGACCCGCCTGTCGGAACTGACGATGCACCAGTTGGTGACGGTCGCCTCGATCGTGGAACGTGAGGCGGTGTTGCCGGATGAGCGGGGAAGGATCGCCGCGGCGTACTTGAACCGGTTTCGTGACGGCGAGGGGCTGTTCGCGGACCCGACGGTGCAGTACGCGGTGGGCCGGGCGGGTGCCTGGTGGGCGCCGATGCGCGCCGCGCCGCGGACCATCGCGCCGGAGTCTCCCTACAACACGTACGTCGTGACCGGCCTGCCTCCCGGGCCAATCTGCAGTCCCGGCGAGGCGTCGCTGCGTGCGGTCGCCGGCCCCGCGGACACGTCGGAGAAGTACTTCGTGAGGAACGACGTGAAGAACGACGGGTCGCACGTCTTCGCGACGACCCTCCGCGAACACGAGGCGAATCGCGCGAGGTACCAGCGCGGGTAGCGTGAGCGCGACCATGTCCCCGACAACGACGCCCCCTCCCTCAATCCCTCCCCCGCTGCGGCGGGAGAGGGAAGCATCGCCCCACGCTGCGCGGGAAGGGGGAGTGAAGGGCTAGCCGTCGCTCACGCGTTCGAGGATGGTGACCGACTCCACGTGGTAGGTCTGCGGGAAGAGGTCGATCACCCCGGTCCGGACGACCCGGTAGCCGTGGGCGGCGAGGCGGCGGACGTCGCGTGCCAAGGTCGCCGGTTCGCACGAGACGTAGGCGATGCGCACGGGGGCGAGGAGGCCGATCGCCTCGATCACCGCTTCTTCGACGCCCTTTCGCGGCGGGTCGAGGATGAGCAGGCGGTCGACGACCGCCTCGCCGCGAGCCAGTCGGGGCAACGCGTCCTCGACCGACTCGTGCAGGACGTTGATGTTCGTCCGGCCGAGGGTGGTGACATTGTGGTAGGCGCCGGTCGCCGCCGCGTCGTCGCTCTCGATCGCGACGACGGCACCCACATGGGGGGCCAGGCTCACGGAGAAGAGGCCGACACCTGCGTACGCGTCGATGACCTGGCTGCTGGCCGTCGGGGCAAGCCACTCGCGCACGCGGTCGATGAGCAGGGTCGCCGCCGGGACGTTCACCTGGAAGAAGGCGCCTGCCGGCACGGCGAGGAGGTCTTCTCCCACCTCGTACGCGAGCGCCGGCGCTCCCCACAGGAGGGTGCCGTGGTGGCCGCGATTACGTGCCACGAGGACCCCGGCGAGGTCCGGGACGGCGACCGGCGCGGCCTGAACGAACGGCCGGAGGTCGGCGCGCGCGACCGGTGCCCGGCAAACGAACGTGACCTGGATGCCGTGGGCGACGCCCTGTTCGTCCCGGACGGGGCCGGGAGGGGTCGTGCGACCGCGTACGGGTTTCGGCGCGAGTTCGCGCAACCGGGAAACGACGCTTGACATGCCCGCGACCGGGGGGGCGTACCGGATGACGATGCCTTCCAGCCGCTGCCAGGTCAGCAGGGGCACGGCATCCCACGGCAAGGCGGCGATCGCACGGTTGATGTCCGGCACGGCGATCGGGCAGGCCTCGATGGCGTGCAGGTTTGCGCCGTGACCGGCCGTTGCCGGGTCGTCGCCGGCATAGGGGCCGAACGGGACGGCGGCCGCCTGGAAGTTCAGCGTGCGCGCACCACGGGGACCGGTTCCGGGCACGAGCTGAATGGTGGTCCGGTAGTTGCGCGGGTTCGGTGACGGCACTGGGGGGGCGATGGACGGGTCCACGACGCCCCCAAGGCGCGTCAGCTGGTCGCGCAGGACCTGCGACTTGATCGCCAGTTGTGCGGCGTCGCTCGCGTGCTGCCAGTGGCATCCCCCGCAGCGCCCAAAGTGCTCGCACGCGGGCGAGGTGCGGTCGGGCGAGTCGCCAGTGATCCCGGTCGCGATGCCACGGATCCATGCCGGGCGCCGACCGGTGATGCGGACCGTCGCGACCTCGCCCGGCAAGGCGCCCGCGACAAAGGTGACGATCCCCTCGTGGCGGCCGACGGCCTCGCCGCCATGGCTGGCACCGGTCAGGGTCACCTCGAACTCGGGCAGGCCGGACACGTCGAATGCGGGTGCGCGTCGCGTCTCGACCGGCAGGTCGTGGACGCCGCCGTCATCGGGAACATCGGACGAAGCGTCATCGCGCCCCGCGCCCGCGCGTCGGGGACCCGTGGCCGCCGCCGTCGACCCGCCTGGCGTGTCGGTCGACGGACGGGACGGCGGGGACACCAGCCGTGGGCCGACCGGTCGGATGCGGTCGGCCTCGAGGTCGTCGTGAGACACGGGCGCCTGCTCGTCTCCGGGCAGGGGGTTACGAGCCTCCCACCGGCCGAAGATCGGATCGCGAGAGGCTGCGGACGGGGTTGGCGGGGGTGGCGCCGGGCGGGGTGCGCCCCAGGGACGCGCTACCGGGCGGCCAAAGGGACGCCTGGACGGCACCCGGGGCGGCGATGCGCCATCGTCATCGCGCCTGTCTGGGGTCGCTCGCGGCGGGCGGGAATCGGGCGCCGATGACCGGCGATCACGATCGCCAGGCTCGCCACGATCCGGCCCGCCGCGTTCCGGGGCGATGGCACGCGATCGCGAGGCCGGTCGTGCACCCCTGATCACTCGGATGCCGGGCGTCGTGGCCGGCGCGAGGCGCCTCCGCAGGGGCGCCGGACGGTCGACGCCGTAGTCGCGGTCACGAGGCGCGCTTGGGTCGCCCTCACGTCCCGCGTCCTCGCCGTCGCGGGGCGCGCCGGAGCGACGACGGAACCCCTCGGGCGGGATCGGGCGGCCGTCCGGACCGACTGGCCACGGCGGTTTCTGGGGTGCCACGCGAGCCGCGCCCCGCGTGCCGGGACGCGCGGGACCACCCTCGGAACGTGACGACGTGGCGCCCTGAGCTCGAGGCGACCCGACCCTGAAGGGAGTGGTCGCGGACCGGGCAGCGACGCCCTCAGGCCTCCTGGTACCGGCCGCACCCGCCGTCCCTTCCGCACTGGCGCGCGGGGAAAGGCTTGTGAATCTCCTGGCGCCACCATCCCCGGCCGCTCGCTTGCCAGCGCGGGAGAGGGGGCTGGAGGGTGAGGGACGCCCCGCGGGGTTGCCCGATGCCGGACGTGTTCGCGAGGGTCCGCCGTCACGTCCGCCGTCACGTCCGCCATCGCGTCCGCCATCGCGTCCGCCATCGCGTCCGCCGTCACGCCTTCCGTCACGCCCGCCGTCGCGCTTTCCGCCTTGGCCTGCGCCGCCTGGACGCGGTCGTCCGGATGCGGCTCCTGATGCGCGTGTTCGCCGGTCAGCCATCGAGGGCACTCCGTAGTAGGTCATTGACGAGCCCGGGATTCCCCTTGCCCCGAGTTGCCTTCATGATGGCACCAACGAGGAAGCCGAGAGCCGTTGCCTTCCCGTTCCGGTAGTCGGCGACGGCCCGGGGGTTGGCCGCGATCGCCGCGGCGACCTCGGCCGCGAGCGCGGTGGCGTCGGAGACCTGGCCGAGGCCCCGCGCCTGCACGATCGACGCGGGCATCGCCCCGGTCGCGACCGCCTCCTCGAGGACTTCCGGTGCCGTGCGCACGCTGATCGTGCCGTCGTCGACCAGGCGGACGAGTTCCGCGAGGTGCGCGGGACCGATCCCCAAGGACTCGATTTCCCCGCCGGTCGCGCCGAGGAGCCGGATCACGTCGCGCACGACCCAGTTGGCCGCCGCGCGCGGGTTGCCCGAAAGGCGGGCGACCTCCTCGAACCACGTGGCAAGCGAGCGCGACTGGGTGAGCGTCTCGGCGGCGTCGGCGCCCAAGCCGTACTCGGACTCGAAGCGCTGGCGCTTGGCGGCCGGCAACTCGGGAAGGCGCGCCCGGATGCGATCGACCTCGGCCGGTGGGGTCAGGACGGGCGGGAGGTCGGGTTCCGGGAAGTACCGGTAGTCATTCGCCTCCTCCTTGCTCCGTTGGCTGACGGTGATGCCGCGGTCGTCGACCCACCCGCGGGTCTCCTGGACGATGCGCCCGCCGGCATCGAGGACCTCGGCTTGCCGTGCGATCTCAAACTCGAGGGCGCGCACGACCGACCGGAACGAGTTCATGTTCTTGACCTCGACCTTGCGGCCGAGCGCCTGCGTGCCGGGACGGCGCAGGGAGACGTTGGCGTCGCACCGGAAGGCGCCCTCCTCCATGTTGGCGGTGGAGACGCCGAGGTAGCGGAGGACCTGGCGCAGGGCGCGCAGGTACGCGCCGGCCTCGTCGGCCGTGCTGAGGTCGGGGTCGCCGACGATCTCCATCAAGGGCACGCCCGACCGGTTCGCGTCCATGAGCGAGTAGGCCAGACCCGTGGCGTCGCGCACGTGCTTGAGGGTGGCGGTGTCCTCCTCGAGATGGACGCGGGTGATGCCGGCACGGCGCGTGCGACTGGGGTCGGCCGGGTCCGGGAACTCCAGTGATCCGGCCTCGGAGAAGGGCAGGTCAAACTGGCTGATCTGGTAGCCCTTCATGAGGTCCGGGTAGTTGTAGTTCTTGCGGTCGAACTTGCTGTACTCGGGGATGCGGCACCCCAGGGCGAGGGCGGTGAGGATGGTGGCCTCGATGGCGGCGCGGTTCATGACCGGCAGGACGCCCGGCATGCCGAGGCAGATGGGGCATACCAAGGTGTTGGGCAGCGCGCCGGCGTAGCGGGAGGAGCAGGCACAGAACATCTTGCTCTCGGTGAGCAGCTGGGCATGGACCTCCAGGCCGATGACGGCCTCCCACCCGGTCGCGGTCGCGGTCGCGGTGGCGGTCATGGGCAGACCCTTCCGAGGAACCGGCTAATCCGGTCGAGCGCCTCCTCGAGGTGATCGTAGCTGGTGGCGTAGCACATGCGGACGTGGCCCTCGCCACCGGCGCCGAAGACGGGTCCGGGGATCACCGCGACGCGCTCCTCCATGAGGAGGCGTTCGGCGAACTCGTCGCTCGTCAGGCCGGTCCGGCGGATCGACGGGAAGGCGTAGAAGGCGCCGCGTGGGCGGGAGCACTCGAGTCCGAGGTCGTTGAGGCACGCGACGATGAGGGACCGGCGCCGCGCGTACTCGGCAACCATGCGTTGCACGTCTGCCTCGCCGTGGTCGAGGGCCTCGATGGCGGCATGCTGGGCCATCGTCGGCGCGCTCAACATGCCGTACTGGTGGACCTTCATCATCGCCTCGATGACGTGCGCGGGCGCGCAGGCGTAGCCAAGTCGCCATCCGGTCATGGCGTAGGCCTTGGAAAAGCCGTTGAGGAGGATCGTGCGGTCGCGCGCCCCGGGCAACGCGGCGACGCAGGCGTGTATCCATCCATCGTACGTAAGTCGCGCGTAAATCTCGTCGGAGATGAGCAGGAGGTCGTGGTCGACCGCGAGGCGGACGATGGCGGCGAGCTCGTCGCGCGGGACGGCCGCGCCGGTGGGATTGTTCGGGTAGCCAAGGACGATCGCCTTCGTCCGGGGCGTGATGGCGGCGGCGACCTGGCGGGCGGTGACCGAAAAGCCGTCGGCGGCGCTGGTCGCGACGGGGATCGGGACCCCGCCGGCGAGGGCGACGCATGGCGGGTAGCAGACGTAGGACGGCTCGGGCACGATCACCTCGTCGCCCGGGTCGATCGTCGCGCGGATCGCGAGGTCAAAGCCCTCCGACACGCCGGTGGTGACGAGGATTTCGGTCGCCGGGTCGTACGTCGCGCCGTACCGGGTGGCCGTCTCGTGGGCGATGCGGTCGCGCAGCTCCGCAAGCCCGCGATTCGACGTGTATCCCGTGCGCCCCTTGTCGAGGGACGCCTTCGCCGCCGCGATGACGGGCGCCGGGGTGACGAAGTCCGGCTCGCCGACGCCAAGGGAGATGACGCCCTGCATGGTCGCGGCGATGTCGAAGAAGCGGCGGATGCCGGACGGGGGGATGGCCGCGACGGTTCGCGAGACGAAGTCCCGGGTGGTGCGGGCAGGGGTGGCGGTCATCTGGTCAGGACTCCCCCGCCGGCGTCGCCGCGGTCGCGAGTGGCGGTCGCCGGCGGGGCCAGTCCGTCGCGTCCTCGTATGCCCACGCGGCGCGGAAGAGCGTCGCCTCGTCGAAGGCGCGACCGATCAACTGCAGGCCGACGGGCAAGCCCTGGCCGTCGAACCCGCACGGCACCGAGATCCCGGGAAGGCCGGCGACGTTGACCGGGATCGTGCAGACGTCCGACAGGTACATCGCGAGGGGGTCGTCGATGCGGGCGCCGATGGGGAAGGCGACCGTGGGCGAGACGGGCGACGCGATGACGTCCACGTCGCGGAAGGCGGCGTCGAAATCGGCCTTGATGAGGGTGCGGACCTGCTGGGCCTTGCGGTAGTAGGCGTCGTAATAGCCGGACGAGAGGGCGTACGTGCCGAGCATGATGCGGCGCTTGGGCTCGGCACCGAACCCTCGTGCGCGAGTGAGGTCCATCGCGCGGTTCACGTCGGCCTCCTCGACGGCGGCGAGGCCGTAGCGGGTGCCGTTGTAGCGCGACAGGTTCGAGCTGGCCTCGGCGGGGGCGATGATGTAGTAGGTGGCCAGGCCGTGTGCCGAGTAGGGCAGGCGCACCGGCACGATCTCCGCGCCGAGGCGGGCTAGGTCGTCGATCGCCGCGCGGACCAGGCGTTCCACGTCCGGCTCCATGCCCGCCACGAAGTACTCGGCGGGCACGCCGACGCGCAGTCCCCGGATCCCGTCACGGATCGTCGCGACGTAGTCCGGAACGCCGGTCGTGGCGGTCGTCGCGTCAAGCGGGTCGTGCCCGGCAATCGCCCGCAATAGCATCGCCGACCCCTCGACGCCGACCGAGAAGGGACCGACCTGGTCGAGCGACGACGCGAAGGCGACGACGCCATAGCGGGAGACGCGGCCATAGGTCGGCTTGAGGCCGGTGACGGAGCACAGGGCGGCGGGTTGCCGGATCGACCCGCCCGTGTCGGTGCCGAGGGAGAGGATGGCCTCACCGGCCGCGACCGCGGTTGCGGACCCGCCGGACGAGCCGCCCGGGACGCGCGCGGTGTCCCACGGGTTTCGCGTGAGGTGGTAGCCCGAGTTCTCGGTACTGCTCCCCATCGCGAACTCGTCCATGTTGGCCTTGCCGACAAACGTGGCCCCGGCCTTGCGGAGGCGGGCGACGACGGTGGCGTCGTAGGGCGGGACGAAGCCCTCGAGGATGCGGCTCCCGGCGGTCGTCTGCACGCCGGCGGTGCAGAAGAGGTCCTTGAGGGCGATTGGGATGCCGGTGAGTTCCGGGGTACTGGCCGGGTCGCCGGCGCCCAAGGCGGCATCGGCGGCGGCGGCCTGCGCGAGGGCCTGGTCGGCGGTGATCGTGATGAACGAGCGGATGGCAGGCTCGACCTGCGCGATGCGGTCGAGGGCGGCCTGCGTGAGCTCGGTTGCGGAGATGGCGCGCCGGACGAGCAAGGTGCGCGCCTCCGGGGCCGTCAAGGTTGTCAGGTCGTGCGGAATCACCACCGGGCTGCTCTCCATGGTTGGGTGTCGTCGTCGGGAGTCCGGCGCGCGGTCTTCGCACGCGCCCGTCACGTCGCGGGTGCGGGTCAGGCGTCGAGGACGGCCTGCACGCGGAAGTAGCCATCCTCTTGGCGAGGGGCATTCGCGAGCACGTCGACCCGCGAGGCGGAGGGGCGCGCGATGTCGTCGCGCATCACGTTCCGGAGGTCCTGGACCTGCGCGGTCGGCGAGACGCCGCTGGTGTCGAGTGCTTGCAGGGCGCGGAAATGCTCGAGGACGCCTGACAGCTGCTCGGCGAAGCGCGCGCGCTCCTCCGGCGAGATTCCGAGCCGCGCGAGGGCGGCGACGTGATCGACGTCTTCAGGGGTCAAGTTCATGGGCAACACCGTCACGGCGGGATCGCAGGCCCCACGCGAACGGGACCGCCTCGTGGACAAGGGCAGGGTGCCGGTCGCCAACGGGCGCGCGTGTCACGGCGCGCGGGAGGCGGGCCTGACGAACGGGCGCACGGTTCCCGACGGGCCGGTACCGCCAATGGCTAGAGGGTACCGGCACGAGGGCGGTATTCGCGCGCCCTCAGGTGACACTCCGGATGCGTCCGGGGCGCCCCCTCCCTCGTTATCCGCGTACGCGGTCCCGGGCAGCTCCGGCGGGAGTGGGAAGCACTACCCCCCAACCCCCAGCGCTTGCGCTAATGCTTCACGGCCGGGAAGGGGAGCAGGTCAGCCGGCGCGTTGGCGCTTCCGCAGGGCGCGCGCGCCCTTGGCGCCCTTGGCCCCTTTCAGGCGGGCACGGAGCAGGTTTGCGCCCTCGAGGTTCGCGTCCTTGAGGTTTGCACCTCGCAGGTCCGCGCCGGAGAGGTTGGCACCGCGCAGGTCCGCCCCCTTGAGGCCGGTCCTGGCGAGCCGCGCGCCGGAAAGGTTGGCGGTACGCAGGTCGCTGCCCCGGGCGCTGGCGCGGGCCATGCGCGCATCGACGAGGTACGCGCCGAAGAGGCAGGCCCGATCAAGGCGCGCCCCCACGAGGCGTGCCCGGTAGAGGTTGGCACCGAACAGCGTCGCGCCAGTCAGCCGGGCGCCAGTGAGGTTGCGCCCCGCGAGGTCGATCCAGCGCAAGTCCCGGCCCGAAAGGTTCTTGGACATGGCACGAGCATAGCCGCCGCACGCGCGCCCTGCATCTCGGCGAGGGCCGGCGCAATGCCGGTGGAGGGGGTCGGGACGGCGGTCACCGGCGCTTGAGGTTGGCGAGGGATGCGGCGAGCTTCTTGGGGCCGGCAGCGTCGAATCGAACCTGCACGAGGGTCTCGCCACTGCGCGAGACCTCGGTGGCGGTGACGGTGCCGTCGCCGAAGGTGGGGTGCGTGACCAGTTCGCCGACGCCAAGGTCAGGGATGGGCGCGGCGCGAGGTGGGACGGGTGGGACGGGTGGGACGGGTGGGACGGGTGGGACGGGTGGGACGGGCGGTTGGGGGGTTGGCGGTGCCGTGGCGCCGGGCCGGGTCACGGGCAGGAGGTCGCTCGCGCGGCGCAACCCGGGGATGCCCTCGAGGCCAGGGCGTGACGCACCGGGACGGCTCGCGAGCGGCGTCGCCGCCGACGCGGGTCCCCCGACGCGCGTCCCCGTTCCTGACCACGACCGGATCGGTACGGGCGTGCCTGTCGATGAGGTTTCCGGCGCGACACGCCCCCACGACCCGGCGGCAGCCACGACGGCACTCGGCCATGCGCCAAGGGCGATTGACGTCATGCGATCAGCGGGGATGCGAAGGCCGTTGCCGTCGACCCAGCGCACGGCATCCGCCGGCACCTCGCCGAGGAAGCGCGAGGGGTCGTTCGAAGCGAAGAAGCCCCGGAAGATCCGTGACTTGCACCCGATCAGGTACAGGAACCGCATCGCGCGGGTAAAGCCGACGTAGCAGAGGCGCCGCTCCTCGTCGAGGCTCCCCTCCTCGAGGGCGCGCATGTGCGGGAAGATGCCTTCCTCCATGCCGGTGATGAAGATCGCGGGGTATTCGAGGCCCTTCGCGGTGTGGAGGGTCATCATGGTGACGCGGTCGCCGTCGGCCGGGCGGTCCTTGATCGTGTCGGCGTCGGAGACGAGAGCGGCGTTCTCGAGGAGGAGGCGCAGGCCCTCCTCGGCAAGGCCGGTGCCGTACTCCGCCATGACGGTCCGCAACTCCTGGACGTTTTCCCACCGCTCCTCGCCGTTGTCGTCCTTCGCCTCGAGCAGGTACTCGCGGAAGCGCGTGCGTTGCAGGACGAGTTCGAACAGGTCGGGCAGGGAGACGGTCGTCAGGGCGGCGCGCATCGCGTCGAGGTCGCGCGCAACCACCAGCAGGAGGTCATGCGCCCGCCGGTTCCACGGCAGGTCGACCGGCTCCGGCGCCTTCGCCGCGAGGCCGCGCTGCGCGATCACGTCGCCCTCGTCGCGAAGCAGGCCGACGAGGGCATCGACCACGCCGCGACCGGTCGTGGGCACCCACGCGACGACCCGTTCGACCGTCGTGTCGCCCAGTCCCTTGCGGGTGCCGGCGGCGCGGGCAAAGGCGTCCATGTCGAAGGGGTTGACGAGGAGGCGCAACCAGGCGAGGACCTCCTTGATCTCGCGCCGCTCGTAGAAGCGCGTGCCGCCGACAAGCTGGTAATCGACGCGGTGGCGAACGAAGGCCTCCTCGATGGCGCGGGACTGGGCGTTGGTGCGGTACAGGATCGCGACGTCGCGAAGGCGGACGCCGAGGCCCCGCAAGCGGTCGACCTCGCGCAGGATGAAGCGCGCCTCGTCATCCTGCGTGCCGGCGATGACGCCAGTGACCGGGTCGCCGCGGTGGTTCGCGGTCCAGAGGTTCTTGTGGTGGCGATCCGTCAGGCCGGCCTCCACTGCCTGCGCGGCGGCGAGGATGTTGCCGGTCGACCGGTAGTTCTGCTCGAGGCGGACGACCTCGCATTCGGGGAAGTCCTGCTCGAACTGCAGGATGTAGCGCACGTCGGCGCCGCGCCACCCGTAGATGGCCTGCGAGTCGTCACCGACGACGGCGAGGTTGCGGTGCCCCCCGGAGATGGCCTTGACGAGGCGGTACTGGGCCTCGTTGACGTCCTGGTACTCGTCGACGAGGACGTGGCGGTAGCGGGCGGCGAAGCGTTCGCGCACGTCGTCGTGGCGTTCGAGGACCTCGACCATGAGGTTGACGAGGTCGCCGAAGTCGACGGCATTCGCGGCGACCATCGCGTCCTGGTAACGCCGGTACAGGTCGGCGACGGCCTTCTCGTGGGGCAAGCGGGCGACCACGGCCGCCTGCGCCGGGGTGGTGAGGTGGTCCTTCAAGCGCGAGATGGCATTGACGACCGTCTGGGGCGTCGGGTCCTTCAAGTTGATGCCGGCCTCAGCGTAGAGGCGGCGGAGAAGCCGGACCTGGTCATCCGTGTCGTAGATGGTGAAGTCGCGGGTGTAGGGGCGCCCGAGAACCTCGACCTCCTGCCGGAGGAAGCGCGCGCACAGGCCGTGGAAGGTGCCCATCCGGACCTGGCGGGCGTCGGCCTCGCCGGTCAGGCCGATGACCCGCTCCGTCAGCTCGCGCGATGCCTTGTTCGTGAAGGTGACGGCGAGGACGTTCCACGGGCGCACCCGGCGCTCTCGGAGGAGGTAGGCGATCCGGTACGCGATGACCCGCGTCTTGCCGGACCCGGCACCAGCGAGGATGAGCAACGGACCGTCGCCATGGGTGACCGCCGAGACTTGCGCAGGGTTCAACTGGGTGGTCAGGAAGCCGAGGATCTCGGCCGACGGCCCTGCGTGGGGTGGGGGCGGGTCGAAGCGTCGGGACCGCCCGTCCTCGCCATCGTGGCGCGAAGCGGGAGGCGGCACGAGGCTGTCGAGCGGCCCGAAGTCGTCGTCGGGCGGAGTGCCATGGGTCGTCGGCGAGCTCGTGATCCGCGCGGGCTGCGCGTCCCCGCTGGCGTCGCCAAGGCCGCGCGGCGGGCCGAAGCCGTCGAGGTCGTCAAGGGAACCGGTGCCGTCGCGCCGTGGTCGCGGGTCTTGGGACATGCGTTCTACTGTACTGGTGCCGCGCGAGTGCCGACGGTGCCCGGGCGCCGCCAGATGCGCCGCGAGGCGTGCGTACACTGGCCGAGGTGGTGCCGCGACGGGCGGGGCATCCCCACGTGGGAGGAGATCAGGTGGCGACGATGATGCGGGGCGCGTTCTTCCTCGGCCCCAACGAGATGGCGCTGCGCGACGTTCCCGTGCCAGTGCCCGCGCCGGGGGAAGCCTTGCTTCGCATCGAGGCCTGCGCGGTCTGCGGGACGGACTTGAGGATCCTGTCAGGCGGCAAGACGCGCGGCGTGGTGCCTCCCCGGGTGCTTGGGCATGAGATCGCGGCGACGGTCGCGTCGTACGGCGAAGGCGCCGCGGCGGTCGTCGGCCTGCCGGTCGGGACGCGTGTCACGCTGCCCCCGGGCATCACCTGCGGCGCCTGCCGGTTCTGCGTGACCGGCCTCGAGAACCACTGCACCCGGCGCGAGGCGTTCGGCTACAAGTACGACGGCGGCTTCGCCGAGTACATGCTGATGCCTGCGCATGCCGCGCGCCGCCAGATGCTGTTCACGGTGCCTAACTCGCTGCCGGCCGCCGAGGCGTCGCTGGCCGAACCGCTGGCGTGCGTGGTGAACGGGCAACGCAAGTCGCAGGTGACCGTTGGCGATGTCGTCCTGATTGCCGGGGCCGGGCCGATCGGGTTGATGCACGTCCAGATGTCCCGCCTCGCCGGGGCGCGGGCGGTGATCGTGTCCGAACCATCTCCTGCGCGGCGCGAGCAGGCGCTGGCGATGGGCGCGACCGAGGTGGTCGACCCGACGGTGCACGACGTGGGGGACGTGATCCGGGCGCGGGCCGGCGGCTTCGGTGCCGACGTGGCGATCGCGGCGATCGGCGTGCCCGGCCTCGTGCATGACTTGCTGCGGTGGGTCCGCCCGGGCGGGCGGGTGAACCTGTTCGCCGGGTATGCCGGCGCGGGCGAGGCGACGATCTCGGCGAACCTGATCCACTACGGTGAACTGGTGGTGACCGGCACGAGTGCGTGCACGTCGGAGGACTTCCGCGTCGCCCTCGCGCTGCTGTCCGAGGGCCGGATCGATGCCGGGCCGCTGGTTTCGCACCGGTTCCCGTTGGCGGAGGTGCACGAGGCGTTCGACGTGACCCGGCGCGGCGCGGGACTGCGGGTAGTCGTTACGCCGTAGGCGCAGTGACGCCATTAGGGCATGGGACTGCGGGCGTCCCGCGCGCTCCGGGGTGGTGGCCTGGTCCGGCGTGCTCTTGGTCCGCGGGCATCCCTGCCCGCTCCGGGGTGGTGGCCTGGTCCGGGGGCGCCCCCCCGGCGCTGGCGTAACGGCGCTCATGGGAGCGGAGGGGAAGCCAGGTCAAGGTCGCCGTCGGCGTCCGGCGATGACCCGTCGACGTGCGCGACGAGGGCATCGCGGACGACCCGGGCGACGACTGGCGCGGCGAACCCACGGCGGGCGAGGGTGCCGGCCAACCGGCGCGTCGCGCTCGCGCGATCAAGCCGTGCAAGGCCCGGGACGGCGCGCGCGGCGACGGCGCATGCACGTTCGACCTCACCGCCGTCGTCGGCGATGGCCGCCGCGATCGTCGCGTCATCGACGCCCCGGCGCGCGAGGTCGTGGCGCAGGCGGAGGGTGCCGTGGAGGCGGTAGGTGCGACGGGAGGCGACCCACCCCTCGGCGTAGCTCGCGTCGTCGAGGTAGCCAAGATCTTGCAGGCGCGTCACGGCGCCTCCCACGGCCTCGGGTGCGAAGCCCGCTCGACCGAGGCGCGCGTCCATCTCCCGCACGGTGTGGGCGCGGGCGGCGAGGGCCCCGAATGCCCGCGCGAGGGCGGCCCCGGTGCTGGTGGAAGCATTGGCGGGTGCCGTCCGACCGGTGCGGCGAGGGCGCGGTGCAACGTCGCCGCCATCGCCCCTACCCCGGCGGGCAGGGATGCCCGCGGACCAGTCCCCACCCTCTACCCCCACTGCCTCTCCGGCGGGCGGGGCTGCCCGCGGACCAGGCGCCGCCATCACCCCCTCTTCACCGGGGTGGATGAGCGCAGGTGCGCCTTCCTCGTCCCACGGGGCGAGGTCGAGGATGGAGAGGGGGATGGCGGTTGAGCGGTCGCGGACGGGGCGCCGGGTGATAGCCATGGGACAAGTATAGAACATACGTACGAGAACGCACGTTCCAAAGGGAGGGCAGTCGGAGTCGGCCTGACGCACGCGCCTTGCGCCGCGCCGCGGTCACTCGGTCACGGACGCGTCCCATGGGTTGACGACCGAGATGCCGCACGCGTCGAAATCGCGGACGTTGCGGGTCGCGAGGGCGGCCCCGTGTACACGCGCAATCGCCGCGATCTGCGCGTCTGCCATGCCCATCGGGCGCCCCATGCGGCGCCGTGAGGCGGCGATTTCGGCGTAGGCGCGGGCCGCCGAGACGTCGAACGGCAGTACCCGGTGGCGGAAGTCGATCGCCAACATCTGCTCGACGGCCCGGTCCAAGGCCTCTCGCCGCCTGCCAATCGGGAGCAATGCGATCCCGAACCGCAGCTCGCCCGCGGTGACCGCACTGATATACGTCACCTCTGCCTCATGCGCGCCGATGAACGCGATGACGGTCTCATGAGGCGACGCCTTGACCAGTTCGGACACCACATTGGTGTCCAGCAGAATCACTGGTCGAACGTCGGTGGATCGCGCATCGGTTCTCGGGGTTCCTCAGGCATGTCCCAGCCCCCCAACGGCGCGAAGCGCGCGCGGATCGACGCGACCAGGCCAACTCCTGTCGGTACCTGTTCCAAAGTGGAGTCGGCTCCGGACTGTTCCACCGCGGCGCACAGGATCTGGCGCACCTCCTCTTCCATCGAGCGGCCGTGCGTCGCCGCGCGGATGCGTAGCCGTGCCTTGACGGCCTCATCGAGGTTGCGGACGGTCAGGCTCGCCATTCAGTCCCTCCTGATTGCAACGATAGCACTGCGATCGCATTGGGTCGTCGCCCGCGCGTCGCCCCCGTCACGGATTGGCGGGCAAGGGATGCGCGTGGGCCATGCCCTACCTCGGCGCCACTGACCTGGTTGACGAGCCACCGCAGTTCACGGTGCCCGCTCGCGCGCAACGGGCGACTCCCGTCAGGATCGGCGGGCGAGGACGGCGCGCAAGCGGGCGTAGCGGGCGAAGGTGTCGGCGGGCGGTTCGACCGGTTCCATCCAGTCGCGCGTCCGCTCCCACCCGTCGGGGTAGGTGCGATGCAGGCGATGGCGATCGGCGAGGATCGGTCCGAGGCCGCGCAGGGCGGCGACGCGCCCACGCACCCCCGCCAGGTCACGCCGAGTGACCGCGGTGTACGGGATCGCCATCAGGTCGTACCCGAGAATCGCGGGAAGGTGCGCAAGCAGGCCGGGTCCTGGGTAGCACTTGGCGATCGTCCACACCTTGTTGCGCCCGAGGTGCCAGTTCTTGAACGGCGACCCCTCCCCGGCGCTCCCGGAATGGGCGTGGCGTACGACCGCTGCGGGGGCCACGACAGCCTCCCAACCGGCAAGGCGGGCGCGCCACGCGAGGTCGACGTCCTCCAGGTACATGAAGAAGCGTTCGTCGAAGCCGCCGAGCTGGCGGAGCATCGCGGCGCGATAGAGCGCGGCGCCCGCGCTTGCGCCAAAGGTTGGGACGGGCGGCCCGGGTGGGCGCCGATGGTCGCCGCTACCACCATCCCACGCGATGCCGGCGCGGTCGATGCGGATGCCCGCCGACTGCACCACCTGCGCGTCGTGCAGGAAGACCATCTGGCTCGCGACCGACCCGGCGCGGGGGTTGGCATCGGCCGCGTCCACGAGGGCCGCCAGCCATCCCGGTTCCGGCACGGTGTCGCTGTTGAGGGTGACGACGAGGTCGCCCCGCGCCTGCCCGATGGCGAGGTTGTTCCCGGCGGCGAACCCCGCGTTCCGGCCGCTGCGGACGAGGCGGACGCGGGCGTCCGTGGCGGCGACGGCCTCGACGGCCTCGGGGGTGCCGTCACGGGAGGCGTTGTCGACGACGACGACCTCGAAGCCCCCCGGCGCAGCCTGCGCGAGGAGGGCGGGGACGAGCGCGTCGAGGTGCGCGCGACCGTTCCACGTGACGACGACGACGGTGGTGCGAGGCATCTTGAAAGCCTCCTTGGCAGGGTCGGCCGGTCGCGCGCAGACTTCCGGAGAATACGACGAGGGGCGGGCTATCCTCTCAAGCGCGACGCGCCCCGCTCGCGCGCAGGCAATGGCCGAGCCGTCTCGGGGCAGGACTTCCGGAGGATACGCGGATGCCCGACGAGGTCGCGACGCCGATCGCGCGCATGATGATGGGGGTGGCGGGCCACGCCCTGCTGGCGTACGTGCAGCTGCGTGCCCTCGCCGAGGTACTGATCGAGACCGGCGTCGTCACGCGCGAGCAGCTCGAGGAACGTTTCCGGGTGATGCGCGCGCGCGAGCTTGACCGCACGATCGACGAGTGGTTCGAGCCAGAGATCGCGAAGCACATCAAGATGGCGTTCGAGGCCGAGCGCGCCGCGACGGAGGCGGAGGGGAGCGTCGCCCCGCCCGACCCGGGCGAGGTGGCGCGCGCCCGGGCGATGCAGGGCGAGTGACCGTGTCCGGAACCCGTCCGCACCCGGTTGCACGGTGCCCGCGCGCCGGCGGCAACGTTCTTCCCGCGTGACAGGGGTGATCGGCGATGCCGTCGGTTCCGGCAGGGGCGACGCCCGGGCGACCCCGGGCGACCCGGGGCGGCTTCGAGTGCCCGGCACGCAGGCGGGAGGTGGCGGAGCCCTCGCGGCCGTGCGGGAACTCTGGGCCTTCCGCGACCTGCTGCGAAGCCTCGTCGCCCGTGACCTCTCGGTGCGCTACCGACGGTCGGCGCTCGGGTTCCTCTGGTCGCTGCTGAACCCGCTCCTCATGATGCTGGTCTTCACGATCGTTTTCGAGGTCGTGAAGCCCCAACAGGTGCGGAGTTACCCGCTGTTCGTGCTGGCCGGGCTGCTGCCCTGGAACTTCCTGGCCGGGTCGCTCACCG
The DNA here is from genome assembly GCA_945865725.1 of Thermoflexus hugenholtzii JAD2. Lineage (GTDB taxonomy): Bacteria > Chloroflexota > UBA11872 > UBA12225 > UBA12225 > CAILQO01. The sequence goes on from CAMBEO010000019.1 coordinate 27,950, forward strand.
GCGCCGTCCGGAGCGTGACGGGGAACGCGCACCTGATCGACAAGGTGCACTTCCCGCGCGAGGTGCTGCCCTTGAGCGTCGTGCTGGCGAACCTCGTCAACTTCCTGCTGGGCCTCGCGGTCTTCCTGCCCCTTGCCCTGCTGATGGGGGCGAGGTGGAACGGGTGGATCCTCGCGCTGCCGGTCGTGATCGGCATCCAGGTGATGATCGTTGCGGGCCTCTCGCTGATGCTGGCGGCGATGAACGTCTTCTACCGGGACGCCGAGCAAGTCCTCGAGGTCGGTCTCACGGCGTGGTTCTTCCTGACGCCGGTGTTCTACGAACTCGAGTTGCTGCCGAACCAGGTGCTCGGGATCGACGTGTGGCGCCTCGTCTACACGCTGAACCCGATGGCAACGCTGGTGACGGACTACCGGTACGTGATGCTGTACGAGACGCCGATCATCCGGCACACGCTGGTGCCGTTCGTGATCGGGTGCGTGCTGCTGGCGGGCGGCTGGTGGGCGTTCCGCCGCGTCGCTCCGGCCTTCGCCGAGGAGGTTTGAGCGATGGCGCGGGTGGCGGTGCGGGCCCACGAGGTCCGCAAGCGGTTCGTGATCCGGCGCGGGCGCGCGGGAACGCTGCAGGAGGCGGCCATCTCGCTCCTGCGGGGCGGGAATGCCCTCGGCGCGCGCGATGAGTTCTGGGCCCTCGATGGCGTGACGTTCGAGGTCGAGGCCGGGCGCACTCTGGGCATCATCGGGCGGAACGGTGCCGGCAAGAGCACCCTGCTGAAGTTGCTCGCCGGCACGATGCGACCGACCTCGGGGAGCCTCGAGGCGAACGGCAAGGTCTTCGGCCTGCTTGAACTCGCCGCCGGGTTCCATCCCGACCTGTCCGGGCGCGAGAACGTCTTCCTCAACGGTGCCTTCCTCGGGCGGTCGCGTGCCGACATGGCGCGGCGCCTCGACGAGATCGTCGCCTTCTCGGAACTGGAAGCGTTCATCGACGAGCCGGTGAAGCACTACTCGTCGGGCATGTACATGCGCCTCGGGTTTGCCGTGGCACTCTCGGTCGAGCCGGACATCATGATCGTCGACGAGGTGCTGGCGGTCGGCGACGCGGCGTTCCGGCAGAAGTGCCTGGCGGCGCTGGCCTCGGCGAAGGCGCAGGGGCGGACAATCCTGTTCGTCACGCATGACCCGGGAGCGGTGCGGCGGTTTTGCGACGAGGCGATCTGGCTGGACAAGGGGCAGGTGCGCGCCGCGGGTCAGGCGGTCGACGTGCTCCGCCAGTACTTGGCGACGACGGCGACGCACGGTGCGGGAATCGTGACCGAGGGGCCGCCACCCGACCCGTACGGCGTGGCGCGCGGACCGGTGGCGTTGCGCGGTGTCGAGGTGGCGCGCGCCGGTAGTGCCGGGGCGGGAGAGACCGGGCGGGCACACCTCGCGACCGGCGACCCGTGGGAGATCCGCGTGCGGTACGAGGCCAGCGTGCCAGTGCCCGGCGTGGCGTTCGGCGTGGCGGTCCACCGGGAGGGCGGCACCTACGTGATGGGCGTGGGGTCAGGCGCGCGCCGCGACCTGCCGGCCGGCAGCGGTCTGGCGGTCGTCACCACCGGCGCGATGCCCCTGGCGCCGGGCCTGTACGGCGTCTCTGCCGGCCTGTGGATGGACGGCGCGTCGCCGGAGGCCGGTGACGCGCCGGACCACCGCCTAGCGCGCGCGGCGACCGTCCACGTCGTTTCGCCGGTCGTCGCCGCTGGCGGGATCGTGTCTCCGCCGGTCACGTGGTCCGTCACTCCCCTCTCCCTCGAAGCGGGGGCGCTTGCGGCGGACGGGAGGGCCGTACTGGAAGCGCCGGCACCGGTCGAGGCCTTCCACGGGCGGTTCATGCCGGCGCCGTCGCGGCTGCTGATGGGCGGCAACGAGGACGAGTTCCTGGGCCCGGGCTGGCATGCCCCCGAAGACTGGCCGCCGGCCATCCGGTGGTGCGCCCCGCGGGCGACCGCCTTCGTGACGCAAGGCGAGTGGGCGACGGCCCTGGGCGTGACGCTCTGCCGTCCCCACGCGCACCCGGACGACGCCGCGCCGGTGGGGGTGACGATCAGGGTCGATGGCGAGGTAGTCGGGAGGCTGGTCCTCGGCGCGGCGCTGCTGGAGCCGTACACCTTCCCGGTCGTGCCGGTGGACGCGGCGCGGGAAATCGCCGTCACGATCGAGGCCGACCGACCGGTACGCCACGACCCGGCCTCGGGTGACACGCGATACCTCGGTGTCGCCGTGCGCGAGGTGTGGGTCGAATGAGCACGGGCGCGCTCCCTCCTCCCGCGCCAACGCGGGAGATTTCAGCAGGGGCCGGGCGCGCAGGCGATGCGCCGTTCGTCACCGTCGTCATCCTGAACTGGAACGGGCGGCGCCTGATGCCACCGTGCCTCGAGGCCTTGGCGCTGACCGACTACGACGCCGGGCAGTGGGAGGCGGTCGTCGTCGATAACGCCTCGACCGACGGGTCGCGGGAATGGGTCGAGGCGACGCATCCGTGGGTGCGCGTGCGCCGGAACCCCGCCAACTGGGGTTTCGGGCGCGGGAACAACCCGGCGATGCGCGCCGCGCCCGGTCCGTACGTGGTGCTGCTGAACTCCGACACGCGCGTGCGGCCAGGGTGGTTACGCGCCCTCGTGGCGGCGATGGAAGCGAACCCCCGCGCCGGCGCCGGGACGGCAAAGCTGGTCTTCCCGCAGGGAACACCGAACGCCGGGCTAATCCAGAACGCCGGAGGGATGGTGCTGCCGGATGGCGGCGGGCGCGACCGGGGGACGGTCGTGGCGGGCGGGCGGGTCGAGCATGAGCCGGACGACGGGCGCCACGACGTGCCGGGCGAGGTGTTCTTCTTTTGCGGCGCGGGGGCGATCTTGCGGACGGCGGCACTTGCCGAGGTCGGGTACTTCGACGAGCGGTACTTCATGTATTACGAGGACCTCGACCTGTCCTGGCGGATGCGCCTGCGCGGGTGGACGGTCCAATACGTGCCGGGAGCGGTGGTCGAGCACGAGCACGCGGCGAGCAGCGGGGAGTGGTCGCCGCTGTTCACGTACAACGTCGAGCGCAATCGGCCCCTGATGCTGGCGAAGCTGGCGCCGTGGCCGCTCGCGGCGCGCGAGGTGGGGCGGTACGTCGCGGAACTCGGGATGAACGCGGCGCGGGTGGCGTGGTGGCTGGTGGCGCGCCGTCAGCGCGGGCCCCACGCGGCGCGGGCGCGGATGCAGGCGCGGGTGGCGTTCTCGTGGCTGCGCGACCTGCCTGGGGTGCTGGGCGACCGGCGTGAGATTGTCGCGACGCGACGGGTGCCCGACCGGTCGATCCTCGCATGGATGCGCGACGGCGAGTTGGCCGCGCGGCGGGCGTCCGTGGGAGCGTCATTCCCCTCGCCCGTGGACCATTCGACGCCCCCACCCTCAATCCCTCCCCCGCTGCGGCGGGAGAGGGAAGGATCCGCTCCGCGCTCCTCGTGGCGACCCCTAAAGGTCGGTGTTTACAACCAGTTCCTCGCGACGATGGGCGGCGGCGAACGTCACATGGCGATGGCGGCGTCGGTGCTGGCGCGCGCCGGGCACGACGTCGAACTGGTCACGCACGTGCCGGTGGCGGTACCCAAACTGGCGGCACGTTTCGGCATCAACCTCGATGGCGTGCGCCTTCGGACGGAACCGCTGCTGCCGTTCGACCAGCTGCGGGCGATGACGGCTGAATATGACCTGTTCGTCAACGCCAGCTTCATGTCGTGCCTTCCGACGGCGGCGCGCCATTCAATGCTGCTGGTGCTGTTCCCGTTCCCGCTGGACCGCACGTGGCTCGGGCGCCTGAAGGCGTGGGTGGGCGCGCGCCTGCACCGCCAGTTGCTGGTGCCGCGCTACGGCACGGGCTTCTTTGGTCCGCAGGAACTGGGCGGGAGCCGCTACCGGTACACCGCTGGCCACGGGCAGGTGGTGATCGAGACGCCGTGGCCGGGGCGGGCGCTGTCGGTCAAGGTGGTGCTGGGCAGCTTCCGGCCCGAGGGCGACCCTCCCGTCCCGGTCACGATCTCGGCCGGTCCGCCGGGTGGCACGGGGGCGCCGGTCGTCCTCTGGCGCGGCGAGGTGGCGACGACGCCCGGCAACTACCAGACGGTGCAGGTAGAGATTCCGGGGACCGCGACCCTCGACGGGGCGGTGGCGCTGGGGATCGAGTCGCCGACGTACCGACCGTTCGAGCGCCTCGCTGGTGGTGATGGCGAGTTCGACCCCGACGACTTCCGCGAGCTGGGCGTCGCGGTTGCACGCGTGCTGGTGCGCCATCCGCGGCACTACCTCTACGAGGCGCTGTTCGAGCGACTGGTGCCGGAACTGTCGCGACGCCTGCACGGCCTGCCCGACCATCGCGCGATGGAGTACCTGCGCACGTACGACGAGATCTTGCCGATCTCCGAGTTTTCGGACACGTGGCTGGAGCGCTATTGGGACATCCGCGGCACGGGGATCCTGTACCCGCCGGTCGACGTGGGCGCGGTGGCGCCGCGGGTTGCGCGCGACCGGGTGATCCTCGGGGTCGGGCGCTTCTTCGAGGGGAGCCACAACAAGAAGCACGACGAGATGATCCGAACCTTTGGCGAGCTGGTCCGCGGGGGGTCGCTGCCGGGCTGGGAGTTGCATCTCGTCGGCGGGTCGATGCCGGAGCGGCGCCACCAGAGGTACCTCGAGCGCTGCCGTGCGCTCGCCGCGGGCCTGCCGGTGACCCTGCACGTCGACGCGCCGGCGGCGGTGAGGGATGACCTGTACGCCCGGGCGGCGATCTTCTGGCACGCGACCGGGTTCGGGAAGGCGGAGTCGCGCGACCCGATCCTGTTCGAGCACTTCGGGATCACGACGGTCGAGGCGATGGCGGCGGGGTGCGTGCCGGTGGTGATCGGCCGCGGGGCGCAACCGGAGATCGTGGCCGACGGGCGGTCGGGCTTCACGTGGGTGACGCGCGCCGAGTGGAAGGCGCGCACGATCGAGGTGGCACGCGACCCGGACCTGGCGGCGCGCTTGCGGACGGGGGCAATCGCACGGACCCGCGACTTCGGCGAGGACGTCTTCCGGGCGCACCTGCTTGCGCGAGTGGAGGCGATGCTGGCCCGCGACGCGGCGGCGGTCGAGGGGTGACGCCGGAGTTCCGCGGCATCGGGGGCCCGTGGCCCGTGGGAGCGGCCGCCTTGTCGCGCTGGTGGCTGGTGGCTTTCGTCGCGGTCACTGGCGCATGGTTCGGCGGTGCGGTCGCGACGGGGCAACGAGGGGTCGGCCTGAGCCTGGCGTGGCTTGTCCCGGCGGTGGTGTCGGCCATCGTCGTGGGCGTGGCGATGGTCGTCGCGTCGATCATGGATCCCAGTTCCGGCGGCGACGATACGCCCCCCACCCCCACCCCCACCCCCAACCCCGCTCCTTCGTCACGGGAGAGGGGAGTTACGTTCCCTCGCGTCCCAAAGGACGTGGCGGGTGCGGCTGTCGTGGTCGCGGCGATTGCCGTGGGGTTGTGGGCAAGCAACGGCCTGAACCATGCGTGGGCGACCTCGCCGCGTGGTCGACTGGCGGTGCTTGCGCCGGTGGCGGTAGCGGCGTTGCTTCCGATGGCGTGGCGCCTCGGGACGCTCACGATTGGGCGGGTGGCGCGCCTGGGACCGATGGCGACCATTACCGCGGGGGCGCTTGCCTTCTTCATGGCGGCGGCAAGCGGTCGATTGGTCACGCCGGACGAGTGGACGATATACGCGGCGGCCGTAGGACTGGTCGAGCACGGACGGCTAGCAGTGTTCGACGGCGAGCCATACCGTCTCACGATGGTAGGGACGGTGCGAGGCCCGCATCGGGTCGACGGCGCTTCGCTGGGATCTGCGCCCTCAAAGTACCCGGCGGTCGCCTCGTTGATTGTGGCGCCTTTCTACGCCATGGCGCGCCTCCTTGGCGCGCCGGATCCGGCGACGATGGCGCAACCGCCTCCACCTGAACGGGCGCCGCTGCTGGTGACGCTGCTGGTTGGTCCCGCGACCGGCGCGGCCCTCGTGGGGGCGACCGCTTGGCTGGCTCGGGCGTCGGGCATGGGAGGCGGTGCGGTGCTGGTGGCCTCCCTGGCGGTCGCGACGGGTTCGCTGGCGTGGCCGTACGCGTCGACGCTTCTGAACATGGGTGCGACCGGCGCGGCACTGGCCGGGGCGGCGGCAGCGGCGCTGCACGCGGCGATCACGCCGACGTGGCGGTGGTTCGGGGCGGCGGGGGCGCTGCTGGGCCTCGCAGCGGCGTCGCGCTACGAGTACCTGGTCATCGGCCTGCCGGTCGGCGCCCTGTTGCTGCGCGCGGCGGTGACTGGGACGGGATGGTCCACGGGCATCCTCCTCCCCTCTTCCGCCGGGCGGGGCTGGGGCAGGGGGTGGGGGTCGGTCCCCGTGCCGTGGCTTGCGACTGTCTTGGCGCGCTTGGTCTGGGCCGCCGCCGGGTGGGGCGTCGTCGTCGTGCCCCTCGTGTTCGGGTGGAACGTCGCGCGGACGGGTTCGCCGTTCGATTTCGGCTACGGCGACGAGGGGTTGCTGGCGTCGTTCCTCGAGAAGCCGTGGTACGGCTGGTACGGGTTGCTTTTCAGCCCCGGATGCGGCGTCCTCGTGCACGCGCCGCTGATGATTGCGGGTGCCGTCGCCCTTGCGTGGCTCTGGGAAGACTCACGACCGGTCGCCCTGGCGTCGGCAGCGACGATGTTCCTCGCTGTTGCTTACTTCGGGAGCGTCTCGAGCACCTGGTGCGCCCAACCGACCTGGGGACCGCGCTATCTCGTGGCTGTCGCACCACTGGCGCTGCTGCCGATCGCGTCGCTGTGGTCGCGGCTCGTAGTGCCCCCGTGGCGGCGGAACCCGTTCGCCTGGCTTGCCCTGGGCGCGCCTTGGGCCGCCAACGTGGCGGCGAACCTGCTCGCGGTCCTCGTTGACTTCGGGCGTGGATGGCAGGACCACTGGGCGCTAGGCGCGACCTACCAGGTGGCGGCGTGGGTGCCGTACTTTTCCGGCGTGACCGCGCACGTGCGGCTGCTGCGCGCGTGGGTGTCTGGTGGAGAGGCCTCCATCGACGTGCTGTGGCTGCGCGGCCCGGGAGGCACGCCCACCGTCGGCGGTGCCTTCACGATGGTGGCGTTGCTGGTGGTCGCGGCGATGCTGGCCGGGCGGGCGTGGGCGCTCGCGTCGCGGGCGGAGGCGGCCGTCTTGCTCCCCTCTCCCGCGCCAGCGGGGGAGAGGCCGAGTACTCGGATGACGAAGGAGGGGGCGCGCGCCGCCCCTACCCCTTGAAGTGCGGCGCGAGGCGGGCGAGTGCCTCCTCCAGGACGTCCGGATAGGTCGCGAAGTTGAGGCGGACGTGCCCGAGACCGGCGGGCGCGAACGAGCTCCCGTCGCTCAACCCGACCTTGGCACGCTCCTTGAGGTAGTCCGCCGGGTGCTCCGACCATGGGTACGACCGGACGTCGAGCCAGGCCAGGTAGGTGCCCTGCGACGGCGCGTACCTCGTCTGGGGCGCGTGGTCGCTGATCCACGCCGTCAGGCGGTCGCGGTTTGCCCGGAGGAGCGCGAGGACGTCGCGGTGCCAGGTGTCGGCCTCGGGCGTGGTGATGGCGGCAAGCCACGCGGCCTCGGCGGCGACGTTCGGGTGCTCTTGCACGAGGCCATGCGTCACGGCGCGGACCCGGTCGAGCAGGTGGCGGTTGTGGCTCACCATGATCCCGATGCTCAGGCCGGCGGTGTTGAAGGTCTTCGCGGGGCCGGTCAGGGTGATCGTGCGCTGTGCGATCTCGGGCGAGATGCTCGCGATCGGGACGTACGGGCCGTCGTGGACCAGCTCGTTGTGCAACTCGTCGCTGACCAGCCAGAGGCGATGGCGCAGCACGAACTCGGCGACCTTCTCAAGCTCGGCGCGGCGCCAGACCCGGCCCGACGGGTTGTGCGGGTTGCAGAACATCAGGACGCGGGTCGCCGGCGTGATCGTGGCCTCGAGGTGGTCGAAGTCGATCTCGTACTGGTGGTCGGCCCCGCGAACGAGGGGGTTGTCCTGGCGCGTGGCGCGTGCCGTCGTGATCGCATCGAGGAAGGGGCCATAGAGGGGCGTCTGGACGACGATGGCCTCGCCGGGGGTGGTCAAGGCGCGCGCCGTCGCGTGGAGTCCCGGGACGCACGACATGAAGAGCGCGTGCTCGTGGTCGAGGCCGGCGAGGCCATGGCGCGACGCGAGGCGCGCGAGGACCGCCTCGGCGAGGGGGGTCCGTCCCCTCACGGGGTAGGAGAGGCGATGATCGGTGACCCGCCGCGCGATCGCCTCGGCGATGACCGGCGCGACTGGCAGGTCCATGTCCGCGACCCACATCGGGATCACGTCACGGTCGTGGTGGTTCCACTTCACGGAATGCAGGTCGTATGCACGTCGCCAGTCAGGCGCGTGGTGAGTCGTGGGGGTCGTCATGGCCTCGCAGAATACTCCTCGACGACGCGGGACCACCATGGGCGGGGGGTTCCCGGGTCAAGCGGCAGGTGGTACGTGGCCGCGCGACCGGCCCCCGCGGACGAGAAGCACGGCGGCGATGGCGAGGCCCGCGAGTGAGCCGAGCCGGCCGAGCATGACGGACGTCGGCATGAACTCGAGGTCGATGACGTGGTCCCCCGCCGGGACGTCGATCACGCGCGCCAAGGTGCCGTCCGTGTGGAGGATGGGAACGGCGGTGCCGTCGACGGTCGCGCGCCACCCCGGGTACGGCGTGTCGGAGATGGTGATGCGAGCGTCACGCGCCATCGTCGTGGCAATGCGCAGGTGGTCGGGATCGTCGGTCACCCAGCTGGCGTGCCCGGCATCGGTCGGGTCGACACGCAAGCGCGCCGCGTCCGGGGAAGCGTCGCGCCACCCCAGGGGCGACGCCTGCCATGGCGATTCGGGCGTGTCGATGGCGAGGCGCGTGACATGAACGGGGACGCGGGGGACGGTCGCTCGCACCGTGACCGCCCGCAGGGTCGACCCGCCCGGGTTCGGCACGGTCGTGCGGTACTCGTACGTGTCGTAGCGCCCGCCGACGGCGCCAGTGACGCGCGTGACGAGGGAGGAGGGCGCCGCGTCGTGGGCGATACGGGCGCGCACGTCCGGGCGGTCGTACGCCCACTCGGCGACCTCGATGCCGGCGCGCAGGGGTATCCGGATATCGCCGGTCACGGTGGTGAGGGTCACCTCGGCGACGGTCGAACCTTGCGCCACGTCGGTGGCCTCGCCGAGGAAGGCGACGACGTGCAACCGGTCCCATGCGACGGGCGCGCCCCTGGCATCCC
>CAMBEO010000020.1 GCA_945865725.1 Thermoflexus hugenholtzii JAD2
AGCGACGGGCATGCGTGCGTTGGCGGTGGCATGATCTTCTCCGGCCGTGCCCGGCAGGGGAGACCGATCTGACGGGCGCGGCCGCCCCATTCATGCCACATCGCGGGCCCCGCCGCATCTGGACAACTCCGTGTCGCTACCTATGCCCGCGAAGCGGGGGAGGGGCTGGGGGTGGGGGCCGTCCTTGCCCGCCCTGCGGTCGTCGTGTTGCGCCGACCGTCAGGCGACGGCGGGTTCGCCGCCTAGGCCCGCCCCGGCTGCGGACACGCCGATGCTCGTGACGCGCCACGATCCCGGAGGGGACGCGGTTGCCCGCGCACCGACAACGGGACCCTGGCGCGCGAGGCGCACTCCCTGGACGTCGGCGCCTTCCCCCTGGCGCAACAAGCACCCCCAACGCTTCGCGGGAGAGGGAAGCCCGGATCAGTCGTCGTGGGTGTCGTCTGGACCGTGGCGATGCCCGCCGTAGAGCCACTCGTCCTTGACGCGCGGGCGCATCAGCCCCCGCAACTCGTCCTCGAGGGCACGATAGGTGTGCTCTGCCCCCGCGAGACGGGACCGCAAGTCCTCGGTGATTGTCTTGCCTCGCTCGGCGAGGGCCTGCGCCTCCTCGCGCAAGGGGAAGAACTCGCGACCGGCGGCGGCGATTTCGCGGACCGCGTTCGCTCGGCGTTCGCGAAGGGACAGCGCCTCGCCCGTGACGGGGTCTACGGGCGCGGCCTCTGGATCACGGTAGTCGACGTCGCTCGGTCGGGCCATCAGGATCCTCCACTGTCGAGATGCTGGTGCGCGGACACTTGCGCTCAGTCGCCCGCGAGGAACGCGACGGCCGTACCGACCAGGACATCGACGCCGATCGGCAAGCACGCCTCGTCAATGTCAAACCGGGGCGAGTGCCCGGGTCCGTCGATCCCCCGTGCCGGATTCGCGCTTCCGACCCGGAAGTAGCATCCGGGGACGGCCTCGAGGAAGTAGGCCATGTCATCTCCGCCAAGGCTTGCCTCGTGCGTGACAACGTTTGCTTCCCCAACTACCGCGCCGGCGACGCGCCGCACGATTTCGGTGACTTCTGGGTCATTGATCGTCGGGGGATACGCGCCGCCATCCCATTCCACGACGGCCGTGCCCCGGAACGACGCGGTGATCCCGGTCACGAGCTCGACCACGCGGTCTCGCAGGCGCAGGCGCAACTCGGGGTCATAGGTCCGAAGCGTGCCGCGAAACTCGCACGTGTCCGCGATGACGTTCCCGACCGTGCCCGCATGGATGGCGCCGATCGTCAGGACGCCGGGTTGGGCGGGCGACTTCTCCCGCGTCATCAGGACGTGGAGTGACGGGATGACCTGGCACGCGATCGCGACCGGGTCGATCGAGAGGTGGGGGCGAGCGGCGTGGCCCCCCTTGCCCCGGATCGTGACCACGAAGCCATCGGTTGCCGCCGTTACCGGGCCGGGTTGGGCAGCGACCTGGCCGATGGGGATGGTATTCGCAAGGTGGATGCCGATCGCCGCTTGAACTCCGGTGAGCGCGCCGGCGGCGATCATCGGCGCGGCGCCGCCGTCGGTCTCCTCGGCGGGTTGGAACGCGAAGACGATGTCGCCGGGCAACTGGTCACGCCCGCGCGCGAGCACCCGCGCGGCGGTAGTTGCCATCGCGACATGCCCGTCGTGCCCGCAGGCGTGCATCTTCCCCGGAACGGTCGACCCGTGAGGTCGCCCCGGTGCCTCGAGTATGGGCAATGCATCCATGTCGGCGCGAATGAGGATGGTGCGGCGCCCGCTCGCCGGAGGCGTGCCCGCGCCCCGGAGGATCGCGACGACGCCCGTACCGGCCACCCCCTCGCGCACCTCTAGTCCTGCCTCGCGCGCAAGTTCGGCCACCCTCCCGGCCGTCCGGAACTCCTCCCACGCCAGTTCAGGATGCATGTGAAGGTCACGCCGAAGGTCTACGACGAACTGGTCATCCTCCGGCGTGCGGGCGAAGCGTCGTTCCATGCGCCGAGTGTAGCGAGGGGAGTCGGGTGCCGGTCAAGGCAACTGGTCCCACTCCGCCCTCGGGACCGACACGCTTACGCAGCCTGGCCTGACGCGGCCCTCGACCGGGGTCGACCCGACGAGCGATCCGTCGACGTGCACGGGGACTTGCCCATCTGGCGACTCGATCCGGACGGTCGACCCGCGCAGGAGGTGGAAGTGCGGGTGCCCGACGTGGGCGCCCCGATAAACCGAAGGGAAGAGGCGCACGGCCTCGAGCGACCCGATGTCTCCGATGATCGCGACGTCAAGGAGGCCGTCAGTCGGGTCGGCACCCGGCACGATTCGCAGTCCCCCGCCGTAGGTGGAGACGTTCGCGATGGTGACGGCAAACGCCGGGGCGTCGTACGCGACGCGCCCGTCAAGGATCACCCGCATGCGCTGGCGCCGCCACGTCAGCAGGCCGAGGACGGCCGAGGCGCCGTAGGCCAGCGAGGCCGGGCGAATCCGCGACCGGGCGCGCATGCCGGTGACGTGGGCGTCAAGCCCCGCGCCGCCGGCCTGAAGGCAACCTCGCCCGCCGAGCTCGATCAGGTCAAGCTGCCCCCGGGGCGCTTCGATGACGTGGCGGATTGCCGTGGCGAGGGCGGCTGGTCCGGGGCGCAGTCGCGGGATGCCGAAGACGCGGGCGAGGTCGTTTCCCCCGCCTGCGGGAATGATCCCGAGGGCCGTGGGCGTCCCGGCGAGGCCTTCCGCGACCTCCCCGGCGGTCCCGTCCCCGCCGACGGCGACGACGATCGAGGCGCCTGCATCGGCGGCGCGCCGCGCAAGGTCCGTCGCCTCGCCCGGTCGGGTCGTGACGAGCACCGGTCCGGCATGTCCCGCGGCCCCGGCCGCCAGTGCGATGTCGGCGACCACCGACGCCGCCTTCCCGTGCGCTGCCGCCGGGTTTCCGATGTAGGCCGGGCCGCCGCGGACGAACGCCGTCATTTGCATGGGTCCATCTGCATTTGGAGCAGGCTGTGGGGTTCGCGGACCAGGGCGACGGCCCCCACCATCGTTATCCGTGTACGCGATCCCTCCCCCGCTGCGGCGGGAGAGGGAAGTACTAGCCCCCACCCGTTGCCTCCGGCCGCGCGCGTCATCGAAAGCTGATGATCCCGCTTGGCGAGACTGACGCGACGTGTCCCGGACCGGCGTCCGGAAGCGTGAACACGGTGAGCGCGATCGTTACCTCGTGAGTCTCGCCCGGCTCGATCCAACGGGCGGTCCCCGCCTCGATTGCGCCGAGGAGGCCGTGACCCGGCCATGACGAGTGCGGCTCGACGCCCATCACGTAGGCGCGCCCGTACCAGGGGTAGTCGCGCCCTCCACAAAACTCCTGCCATAACCAGAGGCACGGCAGGACATCGACCGGCCACGAAAGCCCCACGCCAATACCGGTTGCGGGGCTTTCTAGGGCGTACCAGCCGTCGGTGAGGTCGAGGACGTAGCCCATGTCGGCGGTGCCGGACGTCGGACCGGGGACAATGCTCACGTCGACCGTGCCCCCGGTTGCGCCGTGCGCGAGTGGCCACTCCGCTCGCACCGACGGGGCGACGCGCGAGGTCTTCGGGTCGTTCGCCACGTCCGCAAGGTACGTTGCCGCGGGTGCCGTCAGGCGCGCCCCCTCGCCAAGGAATGGAGCGCCGTAGGCCGGATGGTGCCCCCACATGTACGCGAGCCGATCGGACCCGCAGTTCTTGACCGATTCCGTGATGCGCAGCGTCGCGGCTGACGGGTCCAGCGACATCCGGCGGCGCATGGAAAACGGCGACCGGCGCAACTCGGTCGAGAGGTCAAGGGTGGCTCCATCGGGGCCCTCGGCTACCTCGCAGTCCCAAGGTGCGACGGACGCCTCGCCATGGAACCCCAGGTCTGCTCCCTGATACGTGACCGCATCACCTCCGTTCGGGAACAGCACCTGCCACCCGCCGGCGTAGTGGTCAAGCCATGCCACCTGTGACGCGCCGGCCGTCGACGTGCTCAAGGCGTGCGTTCGGAGTGGCCACGGCGCCTTCCACAACACGTCGACGCCCGTGCGACGGTCAATGATCGACCAGATTTCGGCGCCCTTTTCCGGGATCGTCACGACCTCGATCGCGTCATTCGCGAGGCGCATGGCTGGCCAGCCGTTGACCGTCGTTGCCGTCGCCTCGACCGTGCCGTCCATTCCGATCCTCCCGGATGGCCATCGTACCCGCAGGTGCACGACGAACGGATCCCGACCCCGCCCGGGTCGGACACGGTGCCGTGGGTCACGCACCCTTGGTGCCTGTGTCATCCTTCCCCTGAGGGGACGAGTGAACCTCGCCGCAAGATCGGCACGCCTGCGCGCGTGCGGGTGGAGGCCCATGGCAGCGAACGGGACACCGAAAGATGAAAGCGACTCGGACGCCTCGCCGGCGTTCGCGGGTCCGCCCTTGACGACGCGTCAGGGGCAGCCAGTCTCAGAGAACCAGCACTCCCGGACGGTCGGGAATCGCGGGCCGGCAACCCTTGAGAACTACCACCTCCTCGAGAAGATCGCGCACTTCGACCGCGAACGCATCCCGGAGCGGGTCGTCCACGCGCGCGGTGCCGGCGCCCACGGGTACTTCGAGGCCTACGGCACGGTTGGCGACGTGCCGATCTCGACGTATACCCGAGCGCGCTTGCTGCAGGAGAACGGCAAGCGGACGCCGTTGTTCGTGCGGTTCTCGACCGTCGTCCACGGCGGGCACTCGCCGGAGAGCCTGCGGGACCCCCGCGGGTTCGCCGTCAAGTTCTATACCGAGGACGGCAACTGGGATCTCGTCGGCAACAACCTCCAGGTCTTCTTCATCCGCGACGCGATGAAGTTCCCGGACCTTGTCCACGCCTTCAAGCCCGACCCGGTCACCAACCGCCAGGACGCGAACCGGATCTTCGACTTCGTGAGCCTGTCCCCGTCGGCGATGCACATGGTCACGTTCCTGTTCAGCCCCTGGGGCATCCCGCAGGACTACCGGCACATGCGCGGCTCCGGCGTCCACGCCTACAAGTGGGTCAATGAGGCTGGGCACGCGGTCCTCGTGAAGTACCACTGGATACCGAGCCAGCCGGAAGTCAACTTGACGCAGGCCCAGGCGGACGCGATCCAATCGACGAACTTCAACCACGCGACCCAGGACCTCTACGACGCGATCGAGTCCGGAAACTTCCCCGAGTGGGAGTTGCGCGTCCAGATCATCGAAGACCACGCGCACCCGGAACTGGACTTCGACCCGCTCGACCCCACGAAGGTCTGGCCACCGGAGCAGTTCCCGCTTCGCCCGATCGGGAAGATGGTCCTGAACCGGAACCCCGTCAATTACTTCGCCGAGGTGGAGCAGGTCGCGTTCGGGACGGGGGTCCTCGTCGATGGCCTCGACTTCTCCGATGACAAGCTCCTGCAAGGTCGGACCTTCTCGTACTCGGATACGCAGCGCTACCGTGTCGGGCCGAATTACTTGCAACTGCCGATCAACGCGCCCAAGGTCCAGGTCAATACGAACCAGCGCGACGGCGCGATGACCTATCACGTTGATGCCCTGGGTCAGGGTGCCAACCCGCACGTGAACTACGAGCCGACGAGCCGGGGCGGTTCGCAGGAGCAGTCGAAGGGTGCTCCCGCGCACGAGCCCGCATACGAAGCCCGCCTCGTTCGATCCGCTATCGACCGCACCAACGACTACGGTCAGGCAGGCGACCGATTCCGTGCGTTCGAGGACTGGGAGCGCGACGAGCTGGTATCGAACCTGGTCGGCGCGCTGGCGCAGTGCAACCCGGACATCCAGGAACGGATGGTTGGGCACTTCAGCCAGTGCGATTCAAATTACGGTCGTCGCGTCGCGGAAGGCCTTGGGCTGACCGTGAACGGGGTCGCGGCGGTGCCTGCGACCGTCGCCGCGACGAGCTAGCTGGTTCCAGAGCAGGCCGACCCGTACACGGGTCGGCCTGCAATACCGCCTTGAGGGCGGTGGGGTCCTTGCGTCCAGCCGACGCTCGCCATCCAGTTCTGGAGGCGAGCGCCTCGCTCGATCTCTACCAGGCCCGGGCGACCGCCGCGACCTCGCGCAAGCCACGGTCGACCGACGCGAAGTCCGAGCCGTAGTTCATGAAGGTGAACCCTTGGTTCACTCGCGCATTCGCGTCCTCGGCGGTCCCGGTGACATACCCGCATGGCGTCCCGGTGCGCCGGGACGCGTCCGCAACGGCTTGGACGAGCGCCGCGTGGCGGGTCTCGTCTCCCCCGCGGGATTTCACGTCGATCATCAGGTCGCCCGGTCCGATCAACACGACGGACACGCCTGGAACGCGCATGATCTCCTCGACGTTCGCGATCGCGTGCTCCGTCTCGACCATCACGGCAAGGAGGACCTCCTCGTTGGCGTGCGCGAAATAGTCCGCCACGCCGTCGCCGATGAGGCCGAGGCGCACGCCTCCGCCTGACCTCATGCCCAGGGGCGGGTAGAAGGCCGCGTTGGCGGCGGCGCGGGCCTGGTCGGCGTCCTGGACGTACGGGACGATGACACCGAGCGCGCCCATGTCCAGGACGCGATTGATCGTCCCCGGCTCGTTGCCCTTCACCCGGACGATGGGAGCGGTGTCGGAGTGCAAGCAGCGCGCGAGCGCGTCATTGAGCGTGTGCTCCGACCACTGGCCGTGCTGCCAGTCAAGCCAGAGGTAGTCGAGGCCGACGAGTGCCGCCTGTTCGACGAGCGACGGCGAGTCGTACACGATCGCGGCGCCATTCACCGGACGGCCAGCGCGCAACTTCTCGAGCACCTTGTTCTTCCGCATCAACCCTCGTCCCTTCACCCTCGTCTGGGCGCAACACTTGACATGGCGCGACACCGAGGTCCGCGCCATTCTTGCAGGACGGCGCAGGTGCGGTGGGGCGGTGCTTTCCCGGGTCCGCGCAGCGCGGGGCGCTTGCGGCCAATGGAAGGGGGCAGGGGGTGAGGGGGCCGTGCTTCCCTTTCTCGCCGCAGCGTGGAGAGCTTGCGGCAGATGGAGGGGGTGAGGGCCGTCCCTGCTGGCCAGTCGGCGCGTCAGACCTGTCCCGAGATCCCCGCGCCTTGCGGGAGGGGGCCAGGATCGACGGGATAGATCTCGACCTGGACATCCATCCGTTCACCGATAGCGGTCCCCTGGCGAACGCCGCGGGTCGGAGACGCATCGAAGTAGTCGAGACCGATGGCGACCCGCACGTACGCGTCACCCGGGCGGCAGTCGTTTGCCGGATCGAACGCCATCCAGCCTCGCCCGGGAACGTGCAGGTCTACCCAGGCGTGACTCGCGTTCACCACGTGGTCGTGTCCCGGCCACATGTACCCGCTGACGTACCGGGCGGGGATGCCAAGGGCACGCGCGACGGCGATCAGCGCGTGCGCATGGTCCTGGCATACCCCGGCGCCACGGGCCATCGCCTCGTCCGCCGTCGTCAAGACATGGGTCGCACCAACCGTGAAGTCGATCCGGGCGCGCACGTCATGCATCATCCGTTCAAGCACGTGTTCTGACGGTGTCCAATCGCTTTCTTCTTCAGGGCGAAAGCCAGACGAGTCGATGAACTGTTGGATCGTCGACGCGGCCCGGGCGTGCGGCGTCTCCCTGAGCCAGTAAGACAGCGGCAGGTCGGTGGTACCACCGTTAGCCTCCGCCAATGCGTGAGAGGTCTCGACGACGCCACCAGCGACCAGACGTGTCGACCGGTGCGGCGACGCCACGGATAGCAGATGCACGCGGTTCCCGTAACCATCCTCGGTGGCAACGAGCTGCGCGCGGATAGGAACCCGTGGTCGGCCCGCGTCCGATGGGTCCCCAAGGGTTGCGGATGCGCGAACTTCCCAGTTCAGCATGACCTGGCCGAAGTCGTTGCGGGGTGTCAGTCGCACGACTTGCGTCGCCGTGTCGACCGGGGACGCGTATTCGTACGTCGTGGCGTGGTGGATTCGGAGGCGCATGGGGTCCTTGTAGCAACCGGTGATGGGACGGCTACTCGCCGAGGAGGTACTCGCGCCGGATCTCGTGGCCGATCGAGTTCATCGTCCCGATGAAACGCGTGAGGAACTCATGGAGGCCCTCGCCGTAGATGCGCTCGATAGTCGCTGTCCGGAGACCGTCCTCGATCGCCCGCGAGATCGCGAGCGGCCGGCGCGAAACCTCGCCCCGCTCCGGAGCCAGGTCCGCCCGCACAGGGGAGGCACCGCCGTCGGGCGCGTGGCTGCCGTCCGAGGCGATGCGCTCGAGGTAGTACGTGACCTGGGCGATGCAACTCACCAGCGAGCGTGGCATCTCTGGTCGCAGGATCATCAGCTCGGCGACGCGCACCGGGTCCAGGCGGTCCCGGTAGACCCAGTGGTAGGCACGATACGCGGACACGGCCCGAAGCACCGCCCCCCACTGGTATTCGTCGAGGGGGCCAGCCTCGCCCGGGGGGCGGGGAATGAGGACGTGGTACTTCACGTCGACGATCCGCGCCGAGTTTTCCGCTCGCTCCAGGAAGGTCCCTAGGCGGACCCACCAATACGCCTCGCTCCGGAGCATCGTGTTTGCGACCGCGCCACCGAACCGTTGCGACCGCTCCTTGACCCAGTCCAGGATCCTCGGAAGCCCCGCGACGGTGAAGTCATCATCGCGCCACGCCTGCGACTCGATCCACATGCCGTTCACGGCGTCCCAGACGTCTTGCGACAAGGCCGTCCGGACGACGCGCGCGTTCTGTCGCACGACCGCGAGGGACGCGAAGATGGACGAGGGGTTCCGTACGTCCCGGACCAGATGGTCAATGACGTTTCCAGCCGTGTGGATATCATGTGCTGAAGCGAAGGTCGCCTCGCACCCGGCCGCGTCGATCGTGGACGCCCACTCGCTCGCCGCGGCGTCCGGTTCCGTGACGACGCTTGCCATCCGCCGCCCGACGTCGAGCAAGCGCGCGGTGCTCTCGGCGCGTTCGATGTATCGCGCCATCCAGAAGAGGTTGTCGGCGGTCCGGCTCAGGAGCATCGCCGTCAACCCTCCTCGCCTGCAGGACCGTCGACGACCCACGTGTCCTTCGTGCCCCCGCCCTGACTCGAGTTCACGACCAGCGACCCCGCCGGCAGCGCGACCCGGGTGAGGCCACCCGCAACCATGCGGACGTCGATTGACGCCGGGTCGCTTGACCGTCCACAGAGGACATACGGGCGCAGGTCGACATGGCGGGGCACGACCGTGTCGCCGACGAACGTCGGGCACGTCGACAGGGCGAGGGTCGGCTGGGCGATGTAGCGACCTGGAGTCGCCCTGATCCGGGCGGCGAACTCCTCCCGCTCCGCGCGAGTGGCATGGGGGCCGACCAGCATCCCGTACCCGCCCGAGCCATGGACGCTCTTCACCACGAGGTCTGCGAGGTGCTCGAGGACGTACGCGCGTTCATCCTCGAGCGAGCACTGCCACGTCGGCACATTCTGCAAGGTGGGCTCCTCGCCGAGGAAGAATCGGATCATTTCCGGGACATGGCAGTACACCGCCTTGTCGTCGGCGATCCCGGCGCCCGGAGCATTCGCGATCGTGACGTTCCCGGCGCGGTAGGCGGCCATGAGCCCGGGGACGCCGAGTGCCGAGTCCGGCCGGAACGCGAGCGGGTCGAGGTAGGCGTCGTCGATCCGGCGGTAGACCACGTCGACCCGACGCAGCCCCCGGGTCGTGCGCATGCAAACCAGTCCATCACGGACCAGGAGGTCTGCACCCTCGACGAGTTCGATCCCCATCTCGTCCGCGAGGAACGAGTGCTCGTAGTACGCGCTGTTGAACTGGCCCGGGGAGAGCAGGACGACTACCGGGTCGCCGTCGCAGTTGCGGGGTGCGACGGATTGCAAGGTGCGCAGGAGCTCCTCGGGGTAGTGGGAGACGGGGCGGACCCGATAGGCTCCGAATAGCTCGGGGAAGAGGCGCATCATGACCTCACGGTCCTCGAGCATGTACGCCACGCCCGAGGGGACCCGGCAGTTGTCCTCGAGGACGTGGAACTCGTCGCGGGCCGTGCGCACGACGTCGATTCCTGCGACATGCGTGTAGCAGCCGCCGGGAACGGCGAACCCGTTCATGTACGGCACGAACTCGGGGTTCCTGGTCACGAGGTGCTCGGGGATGCGACCCGCGCGCAGGAAGTCTCGTGACCCATACGCGTCAGCGAGGAACGCGTTCAGGGCACGGACCCGTTGCGCGAGGCCACGATGCAGGAAGTCCCACTCGCGCGCGTCGATCAGGCGCGGGATGATGTCGAACGGGATCAGACGGTCAGGGTCGCCACCCTCCTCGTAGACCGCAAAGGTGATCCCGGTGCGCCGGAAGATGAACTCGGCCTCGGCCCGGCGTCTGGACAGCAACGCCGGCGGCATCGCGTCGAGCCAGGCGCCGACGCCGGCGTAGAGGTCCCGTACGACCGGGCCATCGCCGCGCATCTCGTCGTACCCGGTCATGCCGCCCTCCGCCGACACCGATGCCGGACTTGATGCGCGCCGCACCCCTTGGCCCCCACCCTCAGTCCCTCCCCCGCTGCGGCGGGAGAGGGAAGCACCGCCCCAACCCCCACCCTCAGTCCCTCCCCCGCTGCGGCGGGAGAGGGAAGCACCGCCCCAACCCCCACCCTCAGTCCCTCCCCCGCTGCGGCGGGAGAGGGAAGCACCGCCCCAACCCTTTCATTGGCCGCAAGCGCCCCGCGCTGCGGCGAGAGAGGGAGGCACCGCCCCACCGGATTCCTACGGCACGGGACTGTTCGGATCCTCCTGCTCGACCATGTGGACGACGGCGCGCATCCACCCGAGGGTGTACGCGATGCCCGCATGCCACGGGGCGGGGCACGACATCTCGGGGGCATGGTCAGGGATGAGGACGCCGTCGAACCCGTTCCGGTGGTACAGGCGGATCGCCTTGACCATGTCGACGTCCCCGGAATCGACGAACTCCTCGATGTAGTTGGGAACGGTGCCCCGGACGTTGCGGAAATGCACGTACGCGATGCGCTTCATCGCGGTGTAGGTCGCGATTGCCTCGTACACGCTCATCTCGCCGTTCATCTCGGCGATCGTGCCCTGGCAAAACTCGGCGCAGTGGTTGAGGCTCGGGTGCAGTGCAAAGAAGCGCGAGTAATGCTCGGGCTTCCAGACCAGGCGCGCCGTCCCGCGCAACACGCCGAACGGCGGGTCGGCCGGATGCATTGCGAGCCGGACGCCTGCCTCGTCCGCCACCGGGATCATGTCGAGGATGAAGCGCCCGAACCGTTCCCAGATGACTTCCTCGGACACGTCGCCGATGGTGCCCTCGGGCGCGTCCGGGTCATATTGCACGCTCCAGACGGTGCCGTTGGGAATCGGGGTCTCGGCAGGCGCCTGGGCGGCGAGGTAGGCAGGCGTCCGGGCGCCGCCCCGGGCGTATGGCCCGTGGACGCGCCCCCAGACGTTCGCGTAGCTGAAGTTGTAGCCCATCACGCTGATGCCGAGGCGTCCCATCGTCCGGAGCAACCCTTGAAGGTTTGCGATTTGCTCGTCGCGACGGGGACCGTCGAGGAGTACGTCGTACCAGTGGTCAACCTCGAAGTTCTCGATCGCGTAGAACTCCAGGCCCTCGGCATTCATCGCACGCTTCAAGCTTTCAAGCTCGCCCTCGGTCCACATGTCGCCTGGCGGCAAGCCCCGGCCGACTCGCTTCGCCCATCCGGGAAGGTGCGCGACGACGTGGGTGGCACCCGCCTGCGCCGCGAACTTGAAACTCTCGGTGTTCATCAGGTGGGGGTACAGGCCGAGGCCAACTTTGATTCCCAATGGCATCTCCTCGCGATCCGGCCCTACCAGCTGGCGCCGCCGGGTTTCGGGGGGCCATCATCGCACGGACTTGGTGGCGGAGAGGGCGAACGATGACAACCGGTTGGCAAGGCATCAGGATCACGGGCGGGCATGGCATGGACGTCGATGCGCTTCGTGGCGCGATCGGCCTGGTCGAGCGATGGATCGCGGACGGGGTGGTGCCCGGTGCCGGGATTCTCGTCCAGCGGTCGGGCGAACGGGTGGCGGAGGCGTACCTGGGGGTCGCCGATGCCGGTTCCGGCCGTCCGGTGACCCGCGACACCACCTGGTCGGTCGCGTCGGTCACGAAGCCCCTGACGGCGGCGGTCGCGATGCGCGCCGTTGAGGCGGGCCTGGTCACGCTTGACGAACCGATCTCGAACCACGTGCCCGAGTTGCTCGAAGGGGACGCGGCGTCGCGCGGTGACCTGGCGCCCGGGCGCGAGCGGATCTCCCTTCGCCAGTGCCTGTCCCACTCGTCCGGGCTTCCGGGGTTTGCGGCCGAGAACATGGACCTCCGGCAAGCGCACCGGCCCCTCGAGGACTTCGTCCCGGCGTTCGCGCGCGCGCCGCTCGTCTTCGCTCCCGGGACGGCGCACCTCTATTCGAACTGCGCGATCCTGATGGCGGCGGAAGTCGCCGGGCGGGTCCTTGGCGGCGCGCCCGGCACGGGACCGACCGGCACCAGTGCCTTCCGTGCGGCCTTCGCCGGCCTGCTCGGGCACCTTGGCATGTCACGCAGCGCCTTGCTGCCGCCTGCATCCTGGGCCGACCGAATCGCTACCGTCACTGGAACGGGACAGGAGGGTGCGTCGTACGAGATGGCGAACTCGGCGTACTACCGGTCCCTCGGCATCCCGTGGGGCGGCCTCTTCACGACTGCCCGGGACCTCGGAAAGTGGCTGCGGACCTTCATCGACTCGCCAGTCGGCTTGTCCGGCGCGTTGAGTGCTGCCTCGGTCCGGGCGATGATGACGGTGCAGGCGTCGGGGCCGGACACGGGTGCGACCATCCCGGCCGCGCTTCGAGACGGTGCGGCTTCCGGATCGCGTCGCGGTGCCGTCGAATGGGGGATTGGCTGGGAGGTCAAGGGGGCGAAGCGCGACCATCCTTCGGGGGACCTGACCTCGCCCCGCACGATCTCGCACCTGGGCGCGACGGGGACGATGACCTGGTCCGACGCCGCGAGCGGCGTGCAGGTGGTGCTGCTCGCGAACCGGACGCTGGCCTCGGGATGGACGCGTGAGCGTCCGCGCCATGCGCTGTTCTCGAACGCGGTGATGGCGTCGCTACGGTAGGAGCAGAGGGGGGATGAAGGACGCCCCGTTTCATTGGCCGCAAGCGCCCCGCGCTGCGGTGGGAGAGGGGAGTCGGACCCTTCCATCGGCCGCAAGCGCCCCGCGCTGCGGCGGGAGAGGGGAGGGACGGCCGGCGGGACGCCGGCGCTCCCGGTGAACGCGGCGGGAGAGGGAAGGACGGCCCCCACCCTCAGTCCCTCCCCCGCTGCGGCGGGAGAGGGAAGGACGGCCCCGAGTAGTTGCACCACGCGCGGATGCGTCGCGCCGCCTCGACGACATCGACCATGTCATCGTCCTCCCCCAGGAGGAGCGACTGGCTGAACCAGATCCCTTCCTCCCTGCTCGCGCGGTCGGTCACGCGAAGTCCGACCTCGTCCGGGTCATCCGAAACCAGGACCCGGCGACCGGTGCGCAACGCGAGGTCGATCCAGGTACGGCGCGCGGCGATGACCCCGGGCATGCGATGCAAGGGCACTTCGTAGCCCGGCGAGCAGGGGATACCCTCGGCGCGCATCGCATCGATGAACCACCGGCGAGGGCGGCCCCCAAATCCCTTGGGGTCATAGCGCAGGACGTAGAGGTGGTGCGCGTGGCCGGTGATGGCGGTGGGTCGAGCCTGCGGAGCGAGGCCCGGGATCGAACGGAAGCCGTCGTCGAGGACCCGTGCCGACTGTTCGCGTCGTGCAAACTGCCCGGGCAGGCGCGCTAGCTGGGAGAGCAGCAGCGACGCCTGAATCTCCGTCATCCGGTAGTTCGAGCCAGTGATGTCATGGTGGTACCAAGCGCCGCCGGGGACGCGACCGCAGTTCGCGAGCGACCACGCCATGTCCGCGAGCGCCTCGTCGTCGGTGGTGATCGCGCCGCCCTCGCCAGCATTGAGGTTCTTGGACGACTGGAAGGAGAAGGTTCCGATGTCGCCGATCGTGCCGACCCCCTTTCCCCGCCAGGACGCGCCAATCGCCTGGGCCGCGTCCTCGACGACCCGGAGACCGTGGGTCCTGGCGACCGCCATGATCCCGTCCATGTCAGCCGGCTGTCCTGCGAGGTGCACGGGCACGATCGCGCGGGTATGCGAGGTCACCCGTCGCGCGGCGTCTTGCGGATCAATCGTGTAGGTCTCGGGATCGAGGTCCGCAAAGATGGGGATTGCCCCCAAGGCAAGCACCGCCGTCGCCGTGGCGATGAAGGTGTACGCCGGGACGATGACCTCGTCGAGGGGCATGACGCCGACCGCCTTGAGGGCGACCTCGAGGGCGACCGTGCCGTTCGCCGTGGCGATGGCGCGGCGGGCACCCTGGAACTTGGCAAGGGACGTGGCGAACTCGTTCCCGAACCCGTCACTCGGGCGGGAACCCCACCGGCCGGACCTGAGGGCCGCGAGCACGGCCGCCTCGTCAGCCTTGTCGAAGCAGGGCCACGCCGGGAAGGGACGGTTCCTGACGGGGGTGCCGCCATTGATCGCAAGGGTCGCCGGTTCCTCCAACAAGTCAACCCGGACGGGGAGGTCAAGCGGGTCGCCGCCCATCGTCGCTCCTTGGTCGCCGGACCTCGACACGCACGGCGCGCGCGTTGGCCCCTCCATGGTCCCACCGTGCGTGCCCTCGGGGCAAGCGCCGGGGACGATCGTCGTGCGTCGCCGTCGCCCCCGGGCCTGAAAAGTCTCGTGGATGGAGAAGGGCGGCCATCCGGGCGCGGCGTCCCCGCGGGCACGCCGACTATCCTTCCTCGTCTGGACCCTGCGGGCATGCGCCTATCGCATTCCCCCGGGCGGTTGAGGAGGGTGACCGATGGCAATCCGAGGGACCAAGGGCGGCCGGGGGGCAGCCTCGCGCCTCCGCCAGGACATTCGCGAGGCGGTCGGGAGGATGTGGGCGTTCGACGGGCACGAGCACCTCATGCTGCCAAAGGAGCACGGCGAGAAGGCCGTCGACTGCTTCTACCTGACGAACCACTACTTGAACTGCGACCTCGTGTCGGCGGGCATGCCGGAACCGTCGATGCGGGCGCTGGTCGACACGACGATTCCCCTCGACGCACGATGGGCCTCGTTCGCGCCCTTCTGGGAGGTGGCGCGCACAACGGGGTACGGCCAGGCGGTCGAGCGTGCCGTCCAGCGCTTGTACGACCTGCCGGGCCTGTCCGTGACGACCTACCGGGAGCTTTCTGCCCGGGTGGCAGAGACGGCGGGCAAGGTCGAGTGGTACGAGCACGTGCTCAAGACTGAAGGCAGGATCATCGGGTCGCTGATGGACATCGGATCGACTCGGGGAGACCGTCGGTTCTTCCTGCCGGTGATGCGCCTCGACCGGTTCATCATTGCGCGGACGCCCCGGGAACTCGCCGAGGCGGTCGCGCCTCCGAAGTCGAGCCGCTCCGCCGCTGACGCGCCGGGGACGCTTGGCGCCTACCTGCGCGGACTGGACATGCACCTTGAGCGACTTGTCGAGGACGGCATCGTGGGCTTGAAATGCGGTCTGGCCTATCGCCGGTCGATCCGGTTCGAGGCCGTGGAGCGTGATGAAGCCTCGCGACTGTACGACCTCGCCGCCACCGGAAACTTGACGGACGCTGGCGCGACGGTCCTGCAGGACTTCCTGTTCCACGAGGCGTGCGACCGAGCGGGGGCGCTCGGGCTTCCCTACCAGATACACACGGGCCTCCAGAACGGGAACTGGGGCGCCGACATCGCGTTGACGGACCCGGGGTTACTGACGAACACGTTGAAGGCGCACCCGTCAACCCGGTTCGACCTGTTCCACGGCGGCTACCCGTTTACAGGCACCCTGGCGACCCTCGCGAAGAACTTCCCGAACGCCTACGTGAATGCGTGCTGGCTCGCCATCATTAGTCCGACGGTGCTGGCAAGGGCCCTTCACGAGTGGCTCGATACCGTTCCGCACTCGAAGATCCAGGCGTTCGGCGGTGACTACCACATGCCGGAACTCGCGTGCGCACACGGGCACATGGCACGCGCGGTGGTGGCGGACGTCATCGCCGATCGCGTCGAGGCTGGCTGGCTTGCCGAAGCCGACGCGGTCACGATTGCCGACCGGCTCCTGCGAACCAATGGCCTCGCGCTCTTCAAGGTGCCACCCGCGACGGCGGCGAAGATGATCGCCCCGGCGGCCTAGCGTCCCCGTCGCCCGTCAGGCGCGGGCAAGTGTCCATGCGATTCCGACGACGGCCCCGATGGGGACGACCGCGTACGGAGGCACGTGCGCGAACCGGACCGCCACGAAGGTGGCGGCACCGGTCGCGACGGCGAACGCGGCATCGCCGGCTGGTGCGTTCCCGATGACTTCCGTCGCGATGAAGGTCGCGAGGGACGCGATGGTGCCGACAACCGCACCCGAGATTCCCGAGAGCGCGTCTGAAACCACGCGGTTCGTCGCGATCCGTTCGACGAGTGGCGCGCCGGCGAGGACGAGGAAGAACCCCGGGAGGAACGTGCCCCAGGTTGCGAGGAGGCCCCCAATGACCGCCGCCTGGAGCCGGGGGAGGTCACCTGGGTCGTTCCATGCCGCAACGAAACCGACGAAGTGCGTCACCATGATGAGCGGGCCTGGCGTCGACTCGGCGAGGCCGAGCCCCTGGGCCATGCGCGTCGCGTCAAGCCACCCGAGACGCGTCACCGCCTCGTCCGCGACGTACGCGAGGACGGCGTAGGCACCGCCGAAGGTCGCGAAGCTCGCGCGGGTAAAGAACATGCCGATCTGGACCAGGAGGTCCCCGGTCCCCCGCCATGCCGCGACGACCGCCATCGGCACGGCCCACGCGACGAACGTGACCGCGAAAACGCGCGCGCCGCGTCGGACTTCCGCAAGGAGCCTGGGAGGCGCCTCGCCCGATGGTGCGGGAAGGCGTTCCACGGCGTTCACTCGGGTGGCTCCGGTCACGCGCCGAAGCCGCCACCCCTGTGCGACACCGACGGAGCCTGCCACCGCGATGGCCAAGGGGAACGACGCCAAGCCGGACGCCAGGACCGCGTACGTCACCACCGCGACGCCGATGCGCCATGGGTCCCCCGTGAGGCGTCGGCCGAGGCGAGCGATCGCGTCGACAACTAGCCCCAGGACCGACGCCTGCAGCCCGAGGAGGGTCCCTGCGACTGCCGGAAGTCCGTCGCCAGCGACGGCGAGCCAGCTCAGGGCAAGCATGACGGCGATCGAAGGAACGATGAAGGCCGCGCCCGCAAACGTGCCCCCGGAGTACCCATGCAAGTGCCAGCCGAGGTACATCGCGAGTTGCTGGGCCTCGGGTCCGGGCAAGGCCATGCAGAACGCGAGGGCACGCTGGAAGCGATCCTCGTCGATCCATCCCCGACGCACCACGACTTCCCGGTGCATCAGCGCAACTTGCGCGGCGGGCCCACCGAAGTTGACGAAACCAAGCCACGTCCAGAATCGAGCCGCCTCGCCAAACGTGGGGCCGCCAGTGCTTCCAGTGGGGAAGCCCCCACCCGTTCTCCCTCCCCCTTCTCCTCCCGGGAGATGAGCGGGGGGTGAGGGCGACGACGTTCTCGGTCCCGCGCTAGCCAAGCCCGTAGAGACGCGCCGCGTTCTCGAAGTACACCTTGCGTTCGAGTTCCGGCGTCAAGTGAATCGGGAACGCGGCGTCCGGTTGGTCGGCGTCCCAATGCGGGTAGTCACTTGCGAAGAGGACGTGGTCCACGAGCGGCCCTAGCTGCTCGAGAAGCTGGACGAACTGGTGGGGGTGGTGAGGCTCTTCCATCGGTTGCGTCGTCACCCAGACGTGTCGCTCAAGGTAGGCCGACGGTGGCATCGACAGGTGAGGCACCTCTTCGCGCAATAGGGACCACGCCGCATCCATTCGCCACCCAAGCGACGGCAACCAACCCATGCCGTTCTCGACCGACACCACCTGAAGGCTTGGGAAGCGTTCAAAGACGCCCTCGGTGACCATGCTAACGAGGTTTGCCTGCATCGCCTGCGCCGGGCCGACGTGGTCCTCCAGGTAGAAGGACGGCCAACCGGCGCCGGTCAGCGGGTTCCCGTACGAGCCGAATGCATGCGAGATGACGTGCAGGCCAAACTCTTCGCACGCCTCGTAGATTGGCCAGTACTTGCGTCGGCCCATCGGTTCGTGGGGACGACCAGTGAACTGCACCTGGACGAAGCGGCGATCCGTTGCGCGCCGACGAATCTCGGCGACGGCGAGGTCGGGTGCCTCGACCGGGATGACGATTGACGCACGCAGGCGTGGCTCGGGGTCAAGCCATTCGGCGACCTGCCAGTCGTTGCACGCAGTCGCGAGAGCGGCGCCAAACTCGAGGTTTTGTTGGCCGGCTGCTGGCGAGAGCGGGATGAGGATCCCGTACGCGACGCGGCACGGGTCAAGGTAATTCTCGCGGGTAAAGGCCACGTCCGAGCCGGCACGCCTGCCCGAAGGGGGGCGTGCGTCCGCGCGATGATCCATGAAACGAGGGTAGAACCCGCCGGACGGCGACCGCGTCCCCATGGTCTTGACGTGTCGACGCCAGCGTTCCGACAGGTATGGCACCAACGCCCACACGTCCCCGTGCAACTCGTTGTGAAGGTCGCAATCGATCAGCGCCGGCCTCACGAGTGGGGCGGCTGTCGTGCCGGGGCGCTCGGCGGTCGCGACCATGTCTTGCCTCTCCTCCTCGGATCGTGGGTCCCTAGGTCAGTGTAATCCGTACAGGTCGCGAGCATTCCCGGACCGGATGCGCTCGGCAAGTCCAGGCGTCACGAGGTCCAGCAAGCGTGCGGGCGACGACACGTGGCGATGCGGGTAGTCGCTCGCGTACATGAGGACGTTGTCGCTCCCGATCTGGTCGATCGCCTCCAGGAAGTGCGCGTCGCTCGCGGGGGCGTCGAGGGGCTGGATGGTGAACCGAAGGTGGTCGCGCACGTACTCCGACGGGGCGCGCCGGACCCATGGCACCAGCCGGCGCAGGTTTCGCCATTCCTTGTCGAACCGCCAGAGAAACGGGCCGATCCACGTGAAACCGGACTCGAGGACTGCGACTCGTACGTCGGGGTGCAGGTCAAAAACCCCCTCCGTAATGAGGCTGACGACCTGGGACTGCACGACGTGGGCCATCCCCACGTACTCCTCGAAGTAATAGGACGACCACCCTGACGGTGTCGGGGGAGTCCCTGGCGCGCCACCGAAGTGAATGGCGCCGACAAGGTGGTTCCGTGCGATCGCCTCCCAGATGGGGGCATGGATGCGGTTGCCAAGGGGGAAGGTCGTCCTTGCTGGAAGGGCGACCTGGACGAACCCGGGATGTCCGCCCACTCGGTCGATCTCACGCGCGGCGAGTTCCGGGAGCTGAATCGGCACGACGATCCCGGCGCGAAGGCGGGGATCCCGGTCGAGCCATTCCGCGACCAGCCAATCGTTGGTCGCCTGCGAGAAGGCGACGGCGGCGTCCGGGTTGTGCAGGCTGTCAATCTGGTAGGTGCAACAGAGGATGGCCACGTCGACGCCGTCGGCGTCGAGCACGTCCCGCTGGAGCGCGCCCAGATCGGAACCAGCAGGCGCCGATCCCGACGTCTCCGTCCCCGGGCGCCAGGTCGTCGGCGCGAACCGCGGGTACGAGTTCTCGACCGGTCCCTTGAACATCGTGGCCTGCACGTGCTCCCGCCAGTGGCCAGACAGGTACGGGAAGAGCGCCTCGGTAGACGGCACGACCGCATGCACGTCCGCATCAACCAGCTTGATGGTGGATGGTGCTGACGCGTCCGAGGGCGGTCGGGATGCGGTCTCGATCACCTGTCCCTCCTTGGAGTCCCTGATATGGCGGGTCGACGGTCGACGTCGATGACGATCCACTGCCCATCGCTCTCCACGGGGAAGGTCGTCGCCACGAGTGACTGCTCCGGGGCGACAGCTTCGTGCCCGGCCTCCGACTGGCCATCCATCTCGCCCTCGAGGAAGACGTCATACGTCCTGACCCGGAGCCGTTGCGGCTCGCAGAGCGACTGTCCCGTGCGCAAGTCGAACTCCCAGCCGTGCCAAATGCACGACACGATCGGTACGTCCGCACGGTTGGCGTAGGCGCCAGGACGGTCAGACACGGTCATGCCGGACCAGAGCCTGCCCTCGCAGAGGGGGGCGGCCTGATGCGGGCACCGATTGAGCAGCGCGTAGTAGTCGCCAGCGACGCGAAAAATGCCGATCGACCGACCGTCAACCTCGACGATCTTGCGACCACCGTCAGGAATCTCGCCCTCGCGCGCGACGACGTGCCTTGGCATCGGCGGCAGCGTATCACGACGTTCCTGCGGACGGTCTGCCGAACGGGCACGCAAGCGGTGGGCTACGAGCCAGGGCGACGCCGGGATAGCCTGCGGTCCTGGTCGGCGATGCACGCCGCCCACCGCGACGGGGGTGCAAGTGGACAGACGGGTGCGGGTGGCCCTGGCGGGCCTTGGAAGCGTGTCGCAGCGGGGGATCCTGCCCCACTTGGCGCAGGCGGACGCCTTGGAACGCATGGAACTGGTCGCGTGCTGCGATGCCGTCCCAGGGCGCGCGGCGGCAACCGCGACGGCGTACGGGTGGGCTGAGTCGTACGACGACTACGACGAGATGATGGCGAGCGCCGACGTCGATGTCGTGATGATCGCGACGCCAATCCCCGTGCACTTCGACCAGATCATGAAGGCGCTGCGCCGGGGTCGGCACGTGTACGCGCAGAAGTCGATGACCACGACGAAGGCGGAGGCCGACACCGTGATCGAAGAGGCCGATCGACGCGGGCTGATGGTCCTCGCTTCGCCCGGCCAGATGCTCAACCCGACCCTTGGGGCGATCCGCGACCTCGTGCGTGACGGCGGGCTCGGGCGGGTGTACTGGGCGTTCTCGACGAATGCGGGCGGAGGTCACGAGCACGAGTCGTTCCGCGAAGGGTCCGGAATCCTCCAGAACGTCGATCCGACGTGGTACTACAAGGCTGGTGGCGGCCCAGTATATGACATGGCGGTTTATTCTTTACACACGCTTACCGGGATTTTTGGCCCCGCTCGCTCCGTGACGGCCGTCTCCGGGATCGGCCTTCCCACCAGGACATGGAAAGGGCAGGAAATCTCGGTCGAGATGGATGACAACACCCTCATGCTGCTCGACTTCGGCAACACCACGTTCGCGGTCGCGGGCGGGCAGAACTGCCGCGTTGCACCCTCGATCGGCTGGGGGCGCCTCTCGATTGCCGGGACGCGCGGGACAGTCGACTTCGGCGGAGGCCTCGGGGGGCTTGAGGTGGTCAGCGACGCGGTCTTGCCGGACGCGTTCGGCGCATCTGGTCCAAGGGTGTTCGTGCCCGCGGCGGGCCTGCCACGCTTGAAGCACGTAACCGGCCCGCACGTGACCATCCAAGAACCACACGTGTATAACGACATAATGCACATGATGGATTGCCTTCAACGGGGAGAGGTCCCCGTCCCGACGGCGGCCCACGCCCGGCACGTCGTGGACATCATCGAGAAGGGGTACGCCGCCGCTCGTACCGGTCAGTCCCAGACCCTGGAAACGACGTTCTAGTCGCCGGCTTCAGGCGGAATCGACAAGACACGTCGCCGTCGGCTGCAGCATGACGCGCGACCGGGGGCGAGTTGCGAGCATCGGATATCGCGCGGAAAAACGACCTTCGATTAGCTGGTTTCTTAGCGTTGCGAGGGACTGTCTTCACGTTCGCATGCGTGACGCTGTTGTGAGGAAACCAGTGGCAGTCAGTCGCCAGGGCAGCCTGCTCAGCTGCTGTACGGGTCGACCGCGTCGCGCAGGCCGTCCCCGAGGAGGAAGTACGCCGCGACGGTCAGGACGACCGGGATCGCGGGTATCAGCATCCACGGGTGGATGAGGATGCTGTCGAGTTGCTGCGCGTCCTTCAGCAGGACCCCCCAACTGACCGCAGGCGGGAGCATGCCTAGGCCAAGGAAGCTCAGCGTCGTCTCGCCGAGGATCGAGTGGGGTACGGCCAGTGTCGCCACGACGATGATGTGGCTGGCGGCGTTCGGCAACATGTGCGAAAGAATGATGCGAAGGTCCGAGCATCCGGCGAGGCGGGCCGCCGCGATGTAGTCGAGCGTGCGGTACGCCATGACCTTGCCGCGCAACTCGCGCGCAAGGCTTGTCCATCCGACGAGTGACAGCACGACGGTAATCAGGAAGTATCGCTGGACGACGGTTGTCGTCCGCGGAAGGGCCGCGGCGATCGCGGCCCACAAGGGGAGCGTCGGCACGGACCGGATCACCTCGATCACTCGCTGGATGACGTTGTCCCATGACCCGCCGACGTAGCCCGAGGTAGCACCCATGACGGAGCCGATCGTCAGCGACAGGAAGACACCCACGAGGCCAACCGTCAGCGAGACGCGGGAACCCTCGAGGATGCGCGAGAGGACGTCGCGTCCCTGCTGGTCTGCCCCGAAGAGGTAGAGGCGGGGCGCGTTTCGGATCTGTTCGACCTTGGGCGCAATCGACTCCGACTGCTGAATGCGGAAGGCGGCAAGCGGGTCAGAACTCGCGGCGCCACGTGCCGGCGTTGGCGTCGCATGCACTTCCAGCGCGGACGCCCCCGCCATCGGCGGCCCCTCCGTCACCCCGAAAAGGTGCAGGTTGGTGCGCACCAGGCCGAAGAGGACATATGTGTCTCCTCGGACCAGAACTTCGATCGGGCGGGCCTGCGAACAGTCGTCGGCGTACTGCCACTTGAGGAGGAACGGGTCAAGGTCTTGCGACAACGCGCAGACGGCGGGCCACCCGTCGATGAAGCGAACGCGGGTCGGTGGTGCGTAGCTGTGGTTCGTGTCGATGTGGTCGGCGGCGTACGGCGCGATGAACGGCGCAAACAAGGCCGTGGCGTACATGGCGACGAGGACGTACCCGGCCCAGACCGATAGCCGGTTGCGGGCAAAGCGACGCCAGATCAGTCCCCACTGAGAGATCTCCGCCCCGCGCTGTTCATCGAACTCGGTGGCACGCGCTGCCGCCGTGGTGACCATCGCCCGTTCCTTCCCCGGTGCCGTCCCCGGTCGCGACGCTAGCTCTCGTCGAGACGGACCCGCGGGTCAACCCACGCGAGGAGCAGGTCCGCGATGAGATTGCCGACGATGAGGAGCATCGAGAGCATGATGAGGAACGTCACCCCGAGGTACATGTCCTTCTGGATGAGCGCCCGAATGTACAAGGGACCGGTCGTCGGCAGGTTCAGCACGATCGAGATCACGACCTCACCCGAGATCAGGGTTGGCAGGGTCGTGCCCAAGGCCATCACGAGGGGGTGCAAGGCGTTTCGCACCGCGTGACGCCAGATGACCCGCGTCTCGTGCAATCCCTTGGACCTCGCGGTCTGGACGTACTGCTGGCCGAGGACGTCGAGCAGGTTTGCGCGCATGATTCGCGTGAGCGACGCCGTTCCACCCGCGATCAGGACAACCACCGGGATCCATACGTGCGAGAGGAAGTCCAGTCCCTTCGCGAGGCTCCACGGCGCATTCTGGTACTCGCGCGAGAAGAGCGTGCCGACTTCCTGGCCGAGCACCGACGCCGAAAAGACGAGCAGCACGAGCGCGAAGAGGAACTGCGGGATCGCGACGCCGAGGAACTGCATGATCTGGATCACGTAGTCCGGTAGCGTGTGGCGGTGGGTCGCCGAAAAGACGCCGAGCGGGATCGAGATGCCCCAGCTGATGCACAAGGCGAACACCGATAGTCCGATCGAGAACCCGAGGCGGCTCCAGATGAGCTTCGACACGGGCATGTCCATCGTGAACGAGTGCCCGAAATCACCGGTAACCGCGCGAGTGATCCATTTCGTGAACTTGACGTGGACCGGGTCGCGCAGGCCGTAAAGGTCCTCGAGCGCGTTGATCTGCTCTTGCGAAATCTCGCCGCCCGACTGGCGCAACTGGGCGATTTTCGTGTCTAGGGCACTTCCTGGCGGAAGTTCGATGAGGATGAAACCCAAGACCGACACGAGAGCGACGACTAACGCCATTGATGCGAGGCGCCGAACGAGGAATGTCAGCATGGGACGTGCATCTTCAGGGACGAAATCTTAGGTTTCGAAGGAACGCCGCGGCGAAGCACGACCCCGACGGGCCAGCGGGACACGGCCCCCACCCTCATTCCCTCCCCCGCAGCGGCGGGAGAGGGAAGTACCTCAGCGGAACCCAGGCATGGCGAGGCACCGGCGGTTCCATCTTGGACCGCCGGTACATCACATGGCATCTACGCATGCGCGGCCGGGTTGGTCCAGTACCAGGTCTCGGGCTCGTACACCGCCGGCGTCGGGTGGATCCACGGGCCGACAAACCCGCCGAGAGCGAGGTCGTCGCGACGGGGCACGTTTGTGAGGCCCTTCTTGACGAGGACGACGGTCGGCTGGTTCGCCACGCACCCGGTGAAGAAGGGGCCTTCCTCGACGTGGATCTTGATGATGTCCCACACGAGCCGGTGACGCGTGGTCGCATCGGATTCGATCTTCGTCTTGTCGTAGAGCGCCCAGATCCGGGCCACCGGGCTGCCCGGTTCCGGTTCCTCCCGCGGGGGCGTCCGGTCAAACGGGTCCTTGTCGAGGTCCTCGCCCGCCTTCGCCGTCCCTTGCACCGCGTACCAGTTGCCATGGAGGGGTGACCACCGCTGCGGTTCGATCGGCACGAGCCACTGCGGGTAGACGAGGTGGTTGGGGCCGTCACCGACACCCCAGTTCGCCCGCGTCTGGTACTTGCTCGCCTCCCATGCCTTGTCGAAGGCGCTCCCCGACTCCGGTTGCGGGTTGAGGGTCACCTTGAGCCCGATTGCCGTCCAGTCCCGGGCGAGGAGCTCGTTCTTGCGGACGTGCTCGCCGTTCGGCGGCTCGGCGGCGGAGTAGTCCAACGTGAGTTCCATCGGGGTGCCGTCCGGGAACTCGCGGAACCCGTCGCCATTCACGTCCTTGACGCCGATCTCGTCCAGGAGCCCCTTCGCGTAGGCCGGGTCGAAGCGGATCGCCGCGTCGCGCCACGCCTGGTAGATGGTCCGCCCGCCGGGGACGTTGTATTCGAGCGCCTTCGGGCTCATCGTCCCGGTCGTTTGCTCGCCCGTCCCGAAGTAGATGGCGCGCTGGACCTGCTGCCGATTGAACGCATGCGAGAGCGCCTTCAGGAACTTCGCATTGCGGAACATCGCGCGGTACTTCGGATCCTTGTACGTCCAGTTGAAGAAGTACATGGACCCGGTCCCGCCGCCGTTATCCCAGAACCGGAGCTCCATGCCACTCTTCGGCTCGTTGGTCCGAAGGGTCTCGACGTCGGCAAGCGTGACGGCCGGGGCCTGGTTGCCCTGGAGGTAGTCGGCGGTTCCGGTCGTGAACTGGAGCTTGAGGACTTCGGGATCGCCGTACGTGCGACCGACGATGCGATCGATGTACGGCAGCTGGTTCCCGGACTTGTCGACGACCCAGTAGTACGGGTTCCGCACCCAAGACTGTTCCTGTCCGGGTACGAGCGACTGGAACTTCCACCCCGTAAGTACCGGGCAATCGGGATTGTTCCGATGCTCACGCTTCGCGAGGTACGTCTCGACCCAGGTCTTGGGGTCGAGCGTCGGGTTGTACTTGAGATGGAACTGCGAGAGGTAATGCTTCGGGTCGAGCCAGCGACCATTGACGAACGGGTCGCGCTTCACCCACATCGCCATGCGGTCGGCGGTCAAGGGCGCGGGCGAGTCGAAGGTCATCCGGAAGGTGAAGTCATCGACCTTCGTGAACTTCGCGAGGGTCCCGGTCCCGGACTTGGTCTCGTCCGGAGGGAGCTCCTTGACGTCGGGATTGCCGACCTCGTCCTCCCACCAGTAGATGACGTCGTCCGCGGAGAACGGCGCGCCGTCGGACCAGCGGACGCCCTGCCGGAGGTAGAAGGTCCATTCGGTGGCGCCCGCGTTCGCCTCCCACCGCTCGACCAGGCCCGGACCGACGTCCATTCCGTCCCGGAGCCATCGCAATGGCGAGTGGCCATACATGAAGTTGGCGACCCGGCGGGAATACTCCAGGTCGTTGGTGTACCCCATTGCCAGGTTAAGGGTGCCGCCATAGGTTCCGGCCGACAGCCACTTGAAGTCGACGACTAGCGGGTTCGCGGGAAGCCGCTGCTCAACTGGGGGCAGCGCCCCGGACGCCACCTGCGCTGCGAGCAGGGGACTTTCCCCGTACTTACCGGATTGCGCCGATGCCGCACCGGGCGATATGCCGATGGTCGCTGCACTCGCGCTGACCGCCGCCGCGGACGCGAACTTGAGCAGCCCCCGACGATCGAGACGTGTCTCCATTGCCTTCATGCTCCACGCACCGTCGGCCCGCGTCCCCGAGCATCGTGCCTCGCGCCCCGCGATTCATCGTCGAGCGGACGGGTGACCTACGCCTTCATGCTACACGCGCACTGGGAGCGCGGACGTCCCGCTTGCCGTGGATACCATGCCTAGCAGCAAGCGGGACGCGCCTGCGTTTTCGCTGGCGGCGCGAGGATCGACGGCACGATGGACATGAGGGTGCGTGAACCTGCGCGGGTGGCGATCGTCACTGGCGGCGCGAGCGGCATCGGGGAAGCCATCGCGAGGCGGCTTCACCGGGACGGGCATCACGTGGTCGTGGCGGACGTGCGGGGCGATTTCGCTGGGGCGGTCGCCGCTTCACTGGGCAGTGACCAGGTGGGTCGGGCGTCGTCCATCGAAGTCGATGTCGCCTCGGAAGCGAGCGTGCGGGCGATGGTGGCCCGCGTCGTTGCCGACCACGGCCGGATCGACGTGCTGGTCAACAATGCCGGGATTGCCGGGCAATCCGCCCCGGCAACGGACCTACCAGATGGCGAGTGGGAGCGAGTCATCGCCATCGACTTGTCCAGTGTTTACTATGGATGTCGATCGGTGATTCCCCACATGATCGCTCGTGGCTGGGGCCGGATCATCAACATTGCTTCGATCGCCGGCAAGGAAGGGAACCCGAATGCGGTGCCCTATTCAGCGGCAAAGGCGGGGGTGATCGGCTTGACCAAGGCGATCGCGAAGGAGGTGGCGACGACAGGGGTCCTCGTCAACGCCGTGGCGCCGGCCGTGATCCAGACCCCAATCCTTGACCAGGTGTCGGAGGCGCATCGCCAGTACATGGTGGCGCGCATCCCGATGGGGCGTACCGGCGGTCCCGGTGAAGTCGCCTCCCTCGTCGCCTGGCTCGCCTCGGACGAGTGCTCGTTCTCGACCGGCGCGGTCTTCGATATCTCAGGCGGACGCGCGACCTACTGAGTGGTCAAGCCTCGTCGTGCCCGGCCTTCGCGGTTGCCTCGTCCCACAGGCGTGCCGCCTCGAGTAGCGCCTTGCGGGGCGACACCTCCCCCCGCGCGATCGCATTCAGGCGGTTGAGCAGGACCGACTCCATCTCGACGGGTATCGGGAGAGCCGGGGCCTCGATACCGTCGTCGAGGTACGGTGCCACGAACTCGCTTATGATCGGTATCCGCAAGAAGCCCCGCACGGCGGCAGAACGCCGGGTGGGCACCTGCCCGGACGTCGCGGCGACGGCTACCAGCGCATCGGGGTCGACCAGTGCGCGCACGAGTTCCCATGCGTGGTCGGGTACCCGAGACTCGCGCGCGACGTACCACAACGAGTGGGTCGCGATGGTTCCGGAGGAGGTGCCGTCCGCGGGATACCCGGACCCTCCCGGCACGGTTGGCGGACCGACCCGCAATTCCGCGACGCGCGACGGGGTAGCCGTGATGACCCGGAGGACCCCCGCGAGGGTCGTCCAGGCGCCGACCACGCCCTGCGCGGCCAGGTCGCTCATGACGGTCGAGCCAGTCGCATTCCGGCTGACGGTGTCCGTCTGGCCGCGATCAGCGAGGTACTGCGCGACCGCAATCCCCTCGTCGCCCGCGAACGCTGCCCGACCGAATTCCACGGGTGCCACGCCGTACCTGCGCAAGCCCTCGTAAAACTCGAGATGAAGGCCGTTCACCGCGACGAGCCGACGCCCCGCGGCCGTGCGCGTCCGTCCGGACGGCCCGCGGTTGCACGCGAGGACGACCTCCTCCCAGGTGCGCGGGACGTTCACGCCGCTGGAGGCGAGCACGTCAGCGCGCCACACGAAGCGACGGGGGTTCGCGAGCCACGGGACGCCGACCACGCCGGAACGCGTGGTGACCTGAGCGACCGACGCGGCAGTGAAATCCCCGCGCAGGTCGACGAGGAGGTCGCGGTCCTCCACTGGCCTCGCTAGCCTGAGGTGCCGGAGGGTGGACACGTTTCCAGTGCCGGCCGGGACCACGTCCGACGGGATGCCGGCGGCATGCTCCGCGATGAGGCGGTTGAACGCGTCACCATCGGACGTCGGTCCCCGCAGGGCTAGGCTTGGCTGGCGACCGCCCGCACTACCGAGTACCGCCGGATTGATCCCGGCCGCGAGCCCAAGGGACGAGCCTTGCAACCCGACCGTCGGTCGACCGGTTCCTGATCGGAACCCGATAGGCGCCGTGCCTGCGATCGTGACGCGCAGGTTCGGGTAGGCCGAGCGGAGCGACGGCAGGACGTCTGTCCGGACGACGTGCTCAACCGTCGGCGCAACACCACCGAGCCAAATCTCCACCGAGGCGGGTGGGAGCCACCGATGCGACGGCCCAGCGGTGTCCGCGACCGAACGCCCGCATGCCGCGGCCACTAGCCCTGTCACGCCGGCGACGAGAAACCGCCGACGGCTACCCGTCGGGTCCATGAGACCATCGTGGCACCGGTCCGGCACGGTGTCAAGCCATGACTTTCACCAGCGGCCACTGCCATCGACCAGCCGCCCTAGGAACGCGAGCGTCCCGTCAGACGAGACCCGGTTCACCCCCGGTCTCCAATCCCGTGCACCAACGCGGGGCAATTGCGGTTGCCTGGAAGCGCCGACGTCAAGCTGGCCTGGCGCGCTCCGGTGGCGATTACGCGCCATGCCCGGATGGACCTGCCAGGCGTTTCCAGTTCGCGGAAGTTGCCGACGAAGGGCGCACGCGATGGATCACGGAGGGAAGTCTTAATGATTGGCGACGCCCAGGCGGCGGCCATCGCCGCGATGCGCGATTGCGTCGGACGCTACGGCGAGGTCGGCATGCAGGTCGCCGCATACCACCGGGGCGAGCGCGTGGTGCACGCGTGGTTGGGTACCGCCGACCCGGAGACCGGCCGAGCAGTCGACGCGGACACCGTCTTCCTCATGTTCTCGTGCTCGAAGGCCATCACCGCGACGGTCATTCACCGGCTTGCCCAAAGGGGCCGGGTGGACTACGACGCGCACGTCGCCTCGTACTGGCCGGAGTTCGCCGCGTCGGGCAAGGGCGGAATCACGGTTCGGCACGTCCTGAGCCATCGGGCAGGCCTGCCGGAAGTTGCTGGGGCATCGTGGGTTGACCAATGGAACCTGGCCGACGCGGCGCGGGCGGTCGCCGGGGCGGAACCGTCCTGGCCTGCCGGATCGACTATGCAATACCACCCGGTCACCTTCGGGTCAATCCTTGGGACGATCGCCTGCAGGATCACTGGGCTGCCTTTCGTCGAGGTGGTGCGCCGCGAGGTCGGCGACGTGGCCGGCACTGCCGACCTCCACTTCGGGATCGGTCCGGGTGACCCAATCCTCGCGGCACGGCGAGCCCGCCTGATGGTGTCCCGCCCGTTCCCATCTGACCCGATCGCCGGTGAGCCATCCTCTGACAGTTGGGCGACCGCCAGGACGATGGTCGATCTCGGTGAGGATCCCCGATGGGTCCACGGCACGATGCCGGCGGCGAACCTGACGTGTACGGCCGACGCGCTCGCACGTCACTATGCGGCGATGCGTCCGGGAGGCATCGGCGGCGAGGCCTTGCTTGATACCGCGACGATCGCGCTGGTGAGCGAACCCTGCCACGGGGCCGATGGAGTGACGCTTCAATCTGGAATGGGGCTCGGGTACATGCTTGGGGCCGTGCCATTCATCTCGCCGACCGGTTGGAGGTTCGCACCGTGGCACGGAGCGTTTGGCCACGATGGGTCGGGTGGCCGCGCGGGGATGTACTGCCCGAAGCACGACCTCGCGATCGCGCTCGCGAAGAACGCCCACTCGCCGTCCGGGTTCGGCCTGGCGTCATGGTCCGTTGTTGTCGACGCCATTGCCGTCTCACTCGGGATCCCGCTTGACGTAACGTGGTGGATCGGGAGGACTGCGCTTCATTCCGGTCTCCCGGCCAGAGCGGTCCGAGTGCGCTGGTCTCCCGGTACAGCCCCTTTCATCTGCCGCAAGCGTCCCACGCTGCGGCGGGAGAGGGAAGCATCGCCACCACCCCCACCTAACGGGAAGCGCGTGGCGCCCATGCGACAGGCGGAAGCGCCGTCGAGACAGCGTCAATCGCGCGTTCATCACGCGCGTCCGACATGGCCCCGGAGAGGGCCATCGCGGCGGCGGCAGGTAATGACGTCGCCATGCCGGGCGATCCACGCCTTGCGCCCGCGAACCCCTCGAGCTCGGCGATGACCGCTTTGAGGCGCGCCGCCGGGCTAACGGTCGAGGGCATCTGGATGGCGAACGATGCAAGTCGGCCGAGTGCCTCGACGATCGTCGCCGCGTCGCTCCCGGGTTTGGCAGCCCGAAGCGATACCTCGCGAGGCGAGCCGACGCGGTCGACGCGCACTGACGCCCTGAGCGCGCCGAACGGCGACCAGACCGTCGCAGTCGATGAAGCCCCGATCGCGGGATGGGCGCCATGCCCCAAGCCCGCGCTGTCGAACGTGATGCCACTGCCCATCACTCGCCTCCTGACGCCTTGATCCACCGGACCGTTCTAGAACATTAGTTCTAGCACCGATGGCGACGCGAGTCAAATGGGGTCCCCATCCGGTCGCGGCCCGCCTACGATTGGTGCATGAAAACGGCACCCGAGCGCCCGCGCCCCTCCCCGCCAGACGTCGCCTGGCCCAAGGTCTTCCGCCTGGCGGCACCAGCCGTCGTCGACGGGTTCCTGGCGATGACCGTCGGCGTGATTGGATTGCTTCTCGTCGGTCGGTTGGGCGACGCGGCGCTCGCGGGCATGGGAGCGGCCCTGCAGCTCGTCTGGTTTGCGATCAGCCTCGGGGCGGCCCTTGGGACGGGGACGACCGTGTCGGTCGCCCACGCCATCGGTCGCGGCGACCGCGAGGGCGCGAGAACCGTCGTCGTGCAGGCCGTTGTCCTCGCGCTCGCCGCCAGCGTCGTCGTAGCTTGCCTGGCCCCTTTCTCGACTGATCTCGTCGCCGTACTTGGTGGGGACCGCGAGGTGACCGAACGAGGGGCGGACTACGTGCGCGTAAGCCTCGTTGGAGCGGTGGTGCTGATCTTGCCTGCGGTCCTGTCAGGCGCACTCCGAGGTGTTGGTGACACGCGCACGCCGATGCTGGCCGGGATCGCGACGAACGTAGTCAACCTTGCGTTGACCCCATTGCTCGTCTTTGGCGTCTCGGGAGTTCCAGCTCACGGGGTCGAGGGCGCCGCTTGGGGCGCGACGGTCGCACGCGCGATCGGTGGCCTCGTCATGGTCGCCGCCCTTCTACGCAGTGACCACGTGATTGGCTTGCCATGGCAGTCGGGCATGCGCCATCGCTGGCTGCCAGACCTTGGGGCGATCCGGAGGCTTACTTCCCTCAGTCTCCCGACGGCCGTCGAGCAGTTCCAGGCGACGACGGCCATGCTCATCTTTGGGATGCTCGTGCTTGCCGAGGGGACCGCCATCTCGGCCGCGCAACGCGTCGTCTTCAACCTGATGGGCGTCGCCTACCTGCCGGCCATCGGGTGCGCCACCGCGGCAACGATCCTCGTCGGGCAGTCCTACGGCGCTGGCGTGCCGTGGCCAGGAGGGCCTGCGGCGGTTCGGGCGACCGAGCGCTCTTTCGTGCTGGCGCTCGGGTGGCTCGTGTCCATGGGGTCACTTTTCGTCGCGTTTGCTCCATTCCTGGTGGGCCTCTACACGACCGAGCCAGCGGTCCTCGAAGCGGGCGTACCCGGTCTGCGGATCATCGGCGTGTTCTTGCCAGTCGCGACGATCAGCATCGTGTTCGGTTCCGCCCTGCGGGGGGCTGGAGACACGCGATCACCAATGACGATCAGTTCCATCACGATGTGGCTTGTAACCCTTCCTACCGCATGGTTCGCGGGGAACGTCCTCGGGGCCGGACTCCCCGGGTTATTCGGCGCGTTCTTCGTGGGCGGGTTCGCCTCGGGCTGTGGCGCGTGGTGGCGCTGGCGGCGAACGGTCAGGGCTCTCGGGATTGGCGTGCGGCCCGCTGCTCTCGGCGCGACCGCCTGACGCCTTACTCAAGGCGCGTCAAGGCCCTTGGTGACACGTCGCGTCCGTGATGCCGTGGCCATTCATCGACCGAATACAGCCTCCAGGAGCAGGATCCGCGGTCGGCCCTCGGCGGTTGCGTGACAGAACGCGGCGCCTGATCGACGGAACGCGGCGCGCTGGGATCTGGGCGGGCGAAATGGCGGCCGCGGGACTCGCGGCACTGGGAGGCGTGCCGACGATTGGGGTGAGGCACCGGACGGTGGCGCGGACGTCCCGGCTTGGCCGGGCGGGAGGTTCACGGGGCCGGTGCGTTGCGGATGGTCGGAGCCAGGGACGGCTCGACCGGCAGGACCCCCAAGGAGGGACGGACGGCCATGGCACTGCGGGTGAACTACAACTACGAGTCGATCTCGGCGCAGCGCAACCTGTCGCAAACGCAGGGGAGCTTCTTCAAGGCGATCGAGCAGCTGTCGTCGGGGATGCGGATCAACAAGGCGTCGGACGACGCGGCGGGCCTGGCGGTGAGCGAGAAGCTGAAGAACCAGGTGCGGGGGCTGAACCAGGCGCAGCGGAACGGGCAGGA